>CAYTBD010000566.1:0-1500 GCA_964435755.1 uncultured Rhodobacterales bacterium | reverse complement strand
TCGCGCCGATGTCGAAGAGCTTCATGTCCAGGAAGACGCGCTTGCCGTGCTCGGCCTTGAGTTCGTTGGCGAGCGCGAGTCCACCCCCCGTCAGCATCCCGAGCCCGATCTTGTAGAATCCCACCGCGTCGCCAAGCGTCGTCGCGAGGTTCAGCCCCTCCAGGGCGTTCGGAACGTCGAGCGCGACGATCAGGCGGTCATCGGTCATGGCGCGGGTCTCCCGGAGTTCGCCCGGTCATGCGACCTTGCGGCTGCAGGGTCAAGGGAGCGGGACCGTCCCGCTCCCCCACCCGCGGCTGGATCGAGGATGCCGGGAATCCCGGGATCGCGCGATCGACGCAGAGCCGGCTCGGTCTGAGCCCCTCCGTCGTGCAGGAGAAGAAGGTGTCGTGACGTCGCGCCAGCGCGTTGGAACATGATGCGCGGTCTGTTCGTTTCGGTGGGCAAGCACGGAGGACGACATGGCGCATCGAGACGAGGCCGGCGGACGGGCCGCTGGAAAATTCATGGGGCGGATTGCGGTGGTGGCCATCGTTGTCGTGGCCCTCATCGCGGTCTGGATTTTCTTTTTCGCCGATCAGGATCCGCCCGGGTCCGAGATGCCCGAGGATGTCGGCGCGCGCCCCACCGGGGCTGGCTCGCTGCCTGACGGTGCGGTCGACGAGCGGATCGAAGGTCTCGAGAACGAGACCACCACGGACGATTTCATCGACCAAAGCGGGGCGAGTGACAACCGTCCGGCGATCCTCGATCCGGACAACGGCCCGGACCCCGCGCCGAGCGTCGAGGAACTCGACGTGCCTGATCGGATCACCGAGGGCGTGGTGGAGCCGGAAGACCCCACGGTACCGGAAGAGGATGCCGGGGCTGAGCAGGACGCGGGTGACGACGAAACGGACAATCCCTGAGCGACCGATCCAGGCGAGTTGGTCGCAGGCGCCCGTAGCAGACTTGCAGCGGGTGCCGCCCGTTCCCAAATATCTCCCGAGGCCCTTCGGGGACCGTGCCGCGAAGCGGGCGGTTCCGAAACCGGGGCGCTTATGGAAGGAGAGACGTGATGAACTTGGAGAAGTTCACGGAGCGGTCGCGCGGGTTTCTGCAGGCTGCCCAGACGGTTGCAATGCGGGAAAACCACCAGCGGCTGGTTCCCGAACACCTGCTCAAGGCCTTGATGGACGACGAGGAGGGGCTTGCGTCCAACCTCATCCGGCGCGCCGGCGGATCGCCCGAGCGCGTGGTCGAGGCGGTGGACGCATCACTGGCCAAGATCGCCAAGGTGTCCGGCGATGCGGGGCAGATCTATCTCGATCAGCAGACCGCGAAGGTGCTCGACGAGGCGGAAAAGATCGCGAAGAAGGCGGGCGATTCGTTCGTGCCCGTGGAGCGGATCCTCATGGCGCTCGCGATGGTGAAGTCCGGCGCGAAGGACGCGCTCGACGCGGGCGCGGTCAGCGCGCAGAAGCTCAATTCCGCGATCAACGATCTTCGCAAGGGCCGGAC
>CAYTBD010000565.1:0-1503 GCA_964435755.1 uncultured Rhodobacterales bacterium | reverse complement strand
ACGTCGCGCTGCACGACGCCTTCGGTCGCGCGGTAGAGGAACTTGAGGATGTTGGTTTCCTTCTCGGTCAGACGGATCTTCTTGTCGTCCTCCGTTACCAGCATCTTCTGCGCCGGCTTGAACGTGTAGGGACCAAGCTGGAAGACCGCGTCCTCGGATTGTTCGTGCTGGCGCAGCTGGGCGCGGATCCGTGCGAGGAGCACCGGGAACTTGAAAGGCTTGGTCACGTAGTCGTTCGCCCCGGCGTCGAGCCCGAGGATCGTGTCGGCATCGCTGTCGTGCCCGGTGAGCATGAGGATCGGGCACTTCACGCCCGCCTTCCGCATCCGGCGGCAGAGTTCGCGACCGTCGGTGTCGGGAAGCCCGACATCGAGAATCACGAGGTCGTAGAAGCCGACCTTGGCCTTCTCCATCGCTTCCGCGCCCGAGCCCGCCTCGAACACGTCGAACTCTTCGGTCATGACGAGCTGTTCGCCGAGCGCCTCGCGCAGGTCGTCGTCGTCATCGACGAGGAGTATTTTCCTGAGGGTCGCCATCTGCCTTGCGCCTCCGTCCTAACCCGTTCTGCACGGAAATGTGGGAGTGTCATCATCCCGGCAAGTTTTGCTGCAATCTTCTCACGCGCTCGTGTCGCAGGGACGGTGAATGTTTCATTTCCGCGCGTTCGGCGCTAGATCGACGGGGCAACATCCGTGGATATCCATGCCGTTCGGTCCTTCCCTTCTGGAATGCCTCGCCCGCGCCCGCGCCGATCTGAGGATCGGCATTCCGATCGTTCTCTCCGGATCGGGTCACGGGGCCGTGATCGCGGCTGTCGAGGCGCTAACAGCCGAACGGCTGGCCTTGTTCCGCGAAACCGGGAAAGTCGCGCTCGCGATCACGGGGCGGAGGGCGGAGACGCTGAAGGCGCGCGCCTATGACGGAGATCTCGCGCGGATCCGGTTGCCGGAGGATGCCGGGCTCGACTGGGTGCGGGCGGTCGCGGATCCCGCGGACGATCTCACGACGCCGATGAAGGGGCCCTTCGTTTCGGACCGGGGCGGCGAGGCCGCGCTGCATCGCCTCGCGCTGCGGCTGGTGAAGACCGCGCATCTTCTGCCCGCCGCGCTGGTGGCCGAGCTTGACGATCCGGCTGCCTTCGCCGCGCGGCACGCGATGACGCGCCTCGATGCCGGGGAGATCGCGCCGCTTCTCGAGGCGGCCAGCCCGCTGCACGAGGTGGTGAGCGGACGCGTGCCGCTCGCGGCCGCGGAGGCCGGCCGCGTGCATGTCTTCCGGCCCGAGGACGGGGGCGAGGAGCATTACGCGATCGAGATCGGTCGTCCGCCGCGCGAGGCGCCTGTTCTGGCGCGGCTGCACTCGGCCTGCTTCACCGGCGACATCCTCGGCTCGCTCAAGTGCGATTGCGGGCCGCAGCTGCAGGGCGCGCTGCACCTCATGGGGGAGGAGGGGGCGGGGGTTCTTCTGTATCTCAATCAGGAGGGGCGGGGGATCGGGCTGGCC
>CAYTBD010000564.1:0-1504 GCA_964435755.1 uncultured Rhodobacterales bacterium | reverse complement strand
TGCCGCCATCCGCCTCGCTGCGAATGTGCGTCGCTCTGTCGGTACCGTCCGCCATAGCTGGCCTTCCAAAGTAGCAACTCGCGGCGCCTCACCGCGATCGTGACGTGGGCACAGTCTCCGGCAGAGGCTTAAAAATGTCAAAGCAAATTGACACCGGCGGGCGGGCGCCCCGCGGGAGCGCGCGCATCTTTCCCACAAGTAGTTGTCTTGGCGTCAATTTTTCGATCAGCCCCGACCCCGGGGCGTACGCCTGACGAGAGTCGCCAACCCGTCGAATGGGTGTAAGTTTTAGTTGACACTTTCTGAAGCCGGGGGCTAACCTGATGCGAAAGCCGAGCATCGGGAGGCCGTGGATGACTGACCAGACCGTGACGGGGCCTGTGGGGTCGTCTCTCTACACGAAGGAGGAGCGCGCGCGGCGCGACGCGACGATCTGGACGCTGGTCCAGGGTGTCCTCGCGCCTGTGCAGTTCCTCGTCTTTCTGGTCTCGCTCGTCCTCGTCGTCCGCTACCTGTGGACCGGGCACGGCTACGAGGCGGCGACGCTGTCGATCGTCGTGAAGACCGGCTTCCTCTACGCCATCATGATCACCGGCTCGATCTGGGAAAAGGTCGTCTTCGGCAAGTGGCTCTTCGCCCGTCCGTTCTTCTGGGAGGATGTGTTCTCCTTCGTCGTGATCGCGCTCCACACCGCATATATCTGGGCACTTTCAACGGGTTCGCTTCCCGCGCGGGAGCAGATGATGATCGCGCTCGCAGCCTACGCCGCCTACGTCGTCAACGCGGGCCAGTTCCTCTGGAAGCTCCGCATGGCGCGCCTGCAAGCCGAGGCCGCGGCATGAACGACACCGCCCTTCTCCGCACCGGCTCCGGCTGCCGCGACACGCCCGTCCTCAAGGAGCGCGGCCAGCACGAGGTGTTCTGCGGCCTGACCGGAATCATCTGGCTCCACCGGAAAATGCAGGACGCGTTCTTTCTGGTGGTGGGAAGCCGCACCTGCGCGCATCTGCTCCAGTCCGCCGCGGGCGTCATGATCTTCGCGGAACCGCGATTCGGCACCGCGATTCTCGAAGAGAAGGATCTCGCCGGGCTGGCGGATGCGAACGAGGAACTCGACCGCGAGGTCGACCGGCTCCTGTCGCGCCGCCCCGACATCCGGCAACTCTTCCTCGTCGGCTCCTGCCCGTCGGAGGTCATCAAGCTCGACCTGCACCGCGCCGCCGAGCGGCTGACCGAGCGGCACGCCCCGCACGTCCGGGTGCTCAACTATTCAGGCTCCGGCATCGAGACGACCTTCACGCAGGGCGAGGACGCCTGCCTGGCGTCGATGGTGCCGGTTCTGCCCGCGACGGAGGACCGCGAGCTTCTTCTCGCCGGCGCGCTTCCGGACGTGGTCGAAGACCAGGCCCTCAAGCTTCTGGCCGCCCTCGGCATAGGCCCGGTCCGTTGCCTGCCGGCGCATCGCGCCGAAGAGACCCCTGGCGTCGGACCGAACACCGTCTTC
>CAYTBD010000563.1:0-1510 GCA_964435755.1 uncultured Rhodobacterales bacterium | reverse complement strand
GACGTTAAAGGGATACCCCACGTCCTCGTGGATCTCCTTCTCAATCTCGGCCAACTCGCTCGCGAGTCTGCGGGACATGCGCTCGAGCTGCTCCTCGTCGAACCCGACCCCGGCTTGCTCCATCCCCGCCAGGACGGGAACCAGCGGCATCTCCACCTCGGTGAAGAGAGACCAGAGTTCCCTCTCCTCTAGTTCCGACCGCAGGACCGTACCCAATCGGTGGGTCATGTCCACGTCAGCACAGGCATACGGGGCCGCCCGTTCCACCGGTACCTCACGCATGGTGATCTGCTGTCGACCGGTGCCAATCAAGTCCGTAATGGGCATCATTCGTTCGTGGAGTCGGGTCCAGGCCAGATCCTTGAGGCCCAAGCTCTGCGACGAGGGGTCCACCAACCACTCGGCGATCATCGTGTCGAAGAAGACGTTCGTCATTCGTCCGCCGCAGCGCTCCAGCACAATCAGATCATACTTGATATTGTGTCCTTGTTTGCGGACCCTGCTGCTCGCCAGCAGCGGACGGAGGGCCTCAAGTGTGGTTTCAAGGCCCAGCCGCGGATCTCCCGCTAGTGCTTGAACAGGGATGTAGAAGCCTGACCCCTCTTCGTCGGTGAGGCCTATGCCCACCAGCTCGGCCCGCATGGGGTCGACTCCCGTCGTCTCCGTATCGATCGTCAGGGTGTTGGCGCTCTCAAGGCGCCCCACCAGCCGGCGCAGCCCCTCCTCATCCGTGACAATCTCGTACCGGGCTACGTTTTCTTCCGAAGTACCCGGATCAACCCTATCAGCCGCGTCTTCCTCCTGCCCGAACATGCTCAGTTGGTGCGTCACCCCCGGGGGCTGAAGGGAGCGCGGCTCCGGCAGTCGATCAATCAACGTCTTGAACTCCAACTTGTGGAAGAGGTCCAGCACCTCGTCGTAATCGAAAGTCCGTACGCGGCACGCCTCTAGATCCAGATCGACTGGAGCGTCCCGATCGATCTTCGCCAGCCGTCGGCTAAGGAACGCTTCTTCCCGCCCATCCTCCAACCGGTTCCGAAACCGCGTCGAGATCTCCTCAAGATGCTCATAGACCTTGTCCAGCGACCCGTACTTCTTGAGCAGCTTCGTGGCGGTCTTCTCTCCCACGCCGTAGACGCCCGGAATGTTGTCGGACTTGTCGCCCATCAGGGCCTTGTAGTCCACCAACTGCTCGGGTTCCAGGCCGTCATACCGATCCTGCACACCCTTCACGTCGTAGACCACCGTGTCAGAGAACCGCCAGCGCGACGTCAAGACGCGCGTGTGCTCGTCGACATATCCCCGGTCACGATCAGGGTGTCGACCTCCTCCTGCTCTGCCTGCCGAGCCAGCGTCCCGAGGAGGTCGTCCGCCTCGTACCCCTCCTGCTCGTAGATGGGCATGTCCAGGGTCTCGACGACAGCCCGCACCCGGTCCATCTGTGTCCGGAGTTCGTCGGGCATTTTGGCGCGGTGGGCCTTATAGGCCTCGTAGATCTCGTGGCGGAAGG
>CAYTBD010000562.1:0-1511 GCA_964435755.1 uncultured Rhodobacterales bacterium | reverse complement strand
TCACGGGGATTTCAGACCCCTACGACGCGCCCGAGACACCGGAACTCCGGCTGGACACCGAAAACGTCGAGGTCGACCACTGCGCCCATCAGGTTCTGCTGAAGCTTGAACAGATGGGGCTGGTAAAGGCGTGACGCTTCCCGCCCCGCCTCTCGGGAGGGGCCGTAAAGCCGTCAGTGCACGCTGACCGGTGCGAGGTCGTTCTCTCGCGCCAGCATGAAGGCGAGCGCCCGGTCCTTCACGATGGCGAGCCGTTCGCCGTCGGAGCTGTGGACCGCGTAGAGCGTATCGAGGCCTGTGGCCTGCTCGCGGACCTCTTCGGGGAGCTCGGCGACCGCGACGGGGCGGACGTAGACGATCTGGTTCTCTTCGTCCTGCCCGAAATCGTATTTCTCGTTCATTTCTGCCTCCTACCCCTTCCTGATTTCAATTGTCCTGACGACCGTCTCGGGTTTTGCCCGTGCCAGGTCGACGTGGAGAAGCCCGTTTTCCATCGTCGCGCCGCTGACCTCCACACCGTCGGCAAGCACGAAGCTGCGCTGGAACTGGCGCGCGGCGATGCCGCGGTGGAGAAAGACGCGGCCCTCCGGCTCGTCGATTTGCCGTCCGCGGACGACAAGCTGGTTGTTCTCGAGAACGATCGAGAGATCCTTCTCCGAAAAGCCCGCCACTGCGAGCGTGATGCGGTAGCCTGTCTCGCTCGTCTGCTCGATGTTGTAGGGCGGATACCCCGCGCTGTCAGACTTCGCGGTGCGTTCGACAAGCCTTTCGAGCTGCTCGAACCCAAGAAGAAAGGGGTGGGCCCCCAGAGCCAGTTTTGTCATCGACACGTCCTTGAACAAGCGACCGTCAGCTGCGGCCCCGTTCCGGCGACCGCCTTCGAAATATGGGGTGTCTCCGGCCGACCGCAAGTGTTGGATTCTTTTGCAAGAGGGGCAAAAGCGGGTACGTTGCTTGAATTCGCCCTGCGTGAGTCGGATCTGGCCAATGAACATGGAGATGAAGACGGAGGACGTTCTTCGGGTCGAACTCGCGGAGTTTCGCCGTGAGCATCGGGATCTCGACGAAGCCATCCACGCGCTCGAGCACAAGGGAACGGCCGACCAGCTGATGCTGAGGCGGTTGAAGAAGCAGAAGCTGCTGCTCAAGGACCGCATTTCCCAGATCGAGGACCGGCTTCTTCCCGACATCATTGCGTGAGACCGTCGCGCGGCTATAGTGCGCGCTCTGCGGCACGGAGAGCGGCATGGGCGCGTTGGTCGGCATCATCATGGGAAGCCAGTCGGACTGGCCGACGCTGAAGGAAGCGGCGGCGATTCTGGACGAACTGGAGGTGGCCCACGAGGCGCGGATCGTCTCCGCCCACAGGACGCCGGACCGGCTTTGGGACTACGGCAGGACGGCGGTGGACCGGGGGCTGAAGGTCATCGTCGCGGGCGCGGGCGGCGCGGCGCATCTGCCGGGCATGATGGCCTCGAAGACGCGCGTGCCGGTGATCGGCGTGCCGGTGC
>CAYTBD010000561.1:0-1511 GCA_964435755.1 uncultured Rhodobacterales bacterium | reverse complement strand
CGAGGCAGGCGCGACGATCGTGACGCCGCTCGAGACGCTGCTGCCGGAGCAACTGACGCTGACCGTCGACGGCGGCCAGGCCAAGCGCTATCCGTTCACCTTCTGCACCCAGATCGGCTGCATCGCCCGCATCGGCCTGCTTCCCGAGGAAGTCGAGCAGTTCCGCCGGGGCGCGAGCGCGACGATCAGGATCGTTCCCGCCGCGGCCCCCGACCAGCAGGTGACGCTGGACGTCTCCCTGAGCGGCTTCACCGCAGGCTTCAGCGCCGTGCAGGAGTCGAACGAAGCCGCCCTGGAAAACTGACGGCGGGCCTCAGAGCCTTCGAAGCGCGAGCACGGCGTTGAGACCGCCGAAGGCGAAGGCGTTGGAGAGCACCACGTCGACCCGCGCCTCCCGCGCCACGTTGGGCACGACGTCGAGAGCGCATTCCGGGTCGGGCTCCTCGTAGCCGATGGTCGGCGCGATGACGCCGTCGCGGACCGCCATGATGCAGGCCAGAAGCTCGACCGCGCCCGTGCCTCCGATGAGGTGCCCGTGCATCGACTTCGTCGACGAGATCATCAGCCTGTCGGCGTGAGGCCCGAACGCATCTGCGACGGCGGCGCACTCCGTCTTGTCGTTGGCGAGCGTGCCGGTGCCGTGGGCATTGATGTACCCGACGTCGTCGGGATTGATCCCGCCGTCCCTGAGCGCGCCGGAAATCGCCCGCGCCGCGCCCTGCTTCGACGGCATGACGATGTCTGCGGCGTCCGAGGTCATCGAGAACCCCGCGACCTCCGCGAGGATGTCCGCTCCCCGCGCCTTGGCGTGCTCCATCTCCTCGAAGACGAAGACCGCCGCGCCCTCGCCCTGAACCATGCCGTTGCGGTTCGCCGAGAACGGGCGGCAGGCATCGCGCGACATGACGCGGAGCCCCTCCCACGCCTTGACGCCGCCGAAGGTGAGCATCGACTCCGATCCGCCGGTCACCATGATCCGCGAGGCGCCCGAGCGGATGAGGTTGAACGCCTGTCCCATCGCGTGGTTCGACGAGGCGCAGGCGGTGGCGACGGTGAACGTCGGCCCCTTGAGGTTCCACTGCATCGAGACGTGGCTTGCGGCGGCGTTGTTCATCAGCTTGGGGATCACGAAGGGATGGACGCGGTTCTTCCCCTCCTCGTAGACCGAGCGGTAGTTCTCGTCCCAGGTGTTCACGCCACCGCCCGCGGTGCCCAGCACCACGCCCGCGCGCGCCGAAAGCTCTCCGGCGAAGCTCAGGCCCGCCTGCCCCAGCGCCTCCCGTGCCGCGATCAGGGTGAACTGCGTGAACCGGTCGTAGAGCGCGATCTGCTGGCGGTTGAACAGCGTCTCGGGGTCGTAGCCCCTGACCTGCCCGCCGATCCGCACGGACAGCCGCTCGACGTCGCGCAACTCCAGCTCGCCGATGCCGCAGCGCCCCTCGCGCATGGCCTGAAGCGTCTGGGGCACGTTGTGCCCCAGCGCGTTGATCGTGCCCTGTCCGGTGATGACG
>CAYTBD010000560.1:234-1520 GCA_964435755.1 uncultured Rhodobacterales bacterium | reverse complement strand
TTGATGTTCGTCTGCCCGATGGCCGCGACGCCGCCCAGGAACATCGACAGCACCGACAGGACCGCCACGATCTGTTGCCAGTCGTTCACCACGCCGCCGAAGGCGTCGAAGACGAGCCGCGCGAAAAGCGCCATCGCCGCGACCTTGGGCGCGGTCGCGAGGAAGGCGGTGACCGGCGTGGGCGCGCCCTCGTAGACGTCGGGCGTCCACATGTGGAACGGCACCGCCGACACCTTGAACGCGAGGCCGGTGATCAGGAACACCAGCCCGAACAGGAGCCCCAGCGGAATCTCACCCGCCGTGGCGACGCCGAGGATGCCCGCGAAGGTGGTCGTGCCGGCGAACCCGTAGGTGAGAGAGGCGCCGTAAAGCAGCATCCCCGACGACAGCGCGCCGAGGATGAAGTATTTCAGCCCCGCCTCCGTGCTCCGCGCGCTGTCGCGCCGGATCGAGGCGATGACGTAGAGCGCGAGCGATTGCAGCTCCAGCCCCATGTAGAGCGCGATGAGATCGCCCGCCGAGACCATCACCATCATCCCCACGACCGAGAGCGTCACGAGGACGGGGTATTCGAACCGCAGGATGCCCCGCCGCGTCATGTAGCCTTCGCTCATCAGCAGGACCGCCGCCGCCGAGAACAGGATCATCACCTTGGAGAAGCGCGAGAAGGCGTCGTCGATGAACATGCCGCCGAAGGCCACGTCCGTGCCGCCGCCCGCGAAGCCCACAATGAGGCCCACGAGGACGAAGACGCCCGATGTCGCCCAGACCAGCACCGGCGCCGCCTTGTCCTTCGTCGTGTAGACGCCGAACAGGAGCGCGGCCATCGCGAAGGCGCTCAGGAGGATCTCGGGAAGGACGGCCGAAATGTCTGCCGAAGTCATGGGATCACTCTCCGTTCGCCGCGAACCGCGTGGCGTCTGCCTCAATGAGCGCGGTGTCGTAGGTCTGGACCAGCGCCTCGACGGAGGGGCCGATGATATCGGTGACGAGGCTCGGGTAGACGCCGAGGAGGATCGTCATCACAACGAGCGGTGCGAAGATCGCGCGCTCGCGCAGGCTCATGTCGGTGATCGACTTGAGGCTCTCCTTGATGAGATCGCCGAAGACCACCCGCCGGTAGAGCCAGAGCGCGTAGGCGGCGCTGAGGATCACACCGGTCGCGGCCACCGCGGCGACCCAGGTGTTGGCCTGGAACATGCCCATGAGCGTCAGGAACTCGCCCACGAAGCCGGATGTGCCCGGCAGGCCCACGTTGGCCATCGTGAAGAGCATGAACACGAGCG
>CAYTBD010000560.1:0-224 GCA_964435755.1 uncultured Rhodobacterales bacterium | reverse complement strand
GCATCCGGTTCACGAGCCCGCCGTAGGCGTCGATCTCGCGCGTGTGCATCCGGTCGTAGATCACGCCCACGCAGAGGAAGAGCGCGCCCGAGATGAAGCCGTGGCTGATCATCTGGAAGATCGCGCCGTCCACCCCCTGCTGGTTGGCGGCGAAGATCCCCATGGTCACGAAGCCCATGTGGGCCACGGAGGAATAGGCGATGAGCTTCTTCATGTCCTCCTGC
>CAYTBD010000559.1:0-1530 GCA_964435755.1 uncultured Rhodobacterales bacterium | reverse complement strand
CTCGCGCCTTCTTGACCATCGGCGACGTCGTCTTGACCACGGGCGGCGCGCCGTCCGGCCCGGGCCGCAGGTCGCGCACCTGCATCGCGCAGGAGGCCGCCGGCTTCGGCGGCCCTCCCACGACCTCCACGAGGCACATCCGGCAGTTGCCCGCGATCGACAGCCGTTCGTGATAGCAGAAGCGCGGGATCTCGATCCCGGCCTGCTCGCAGGCCTGGATCAGCGTCATGGCCGGGTCGACCTCGACCTCCATGTCGTCGATGATGATCTTTCTCAGTTCGCTCATCTCTCAGTCCCTTCCGGGCCCTGTGGCCCGCGTATCGTCCGGGGGCGCGTGCCCCGCCTGCAATCCCTGCCGCCGCGGCACTCCGCCGCCGCGGCTCACGATCTCTTCGGGATCAGGCCCCGGCACATCGCGCGCCTGATCCACCTTCAGTTCCGCGGCCGTCTCGCCGCGCGACGCCGCCACGATCCGCTCCACCCGCGGCGCCGCCAGAAGGCTGATGAGCGGCACCGTCAGCGCGGTGGAGATCGCCAGTTCGATCCAGAGCGCGACCTCGATCCCGAGCCAGCGGAAGGCGTAGCTCATCAGAAGCACGCCCGGATAGACGAAAGCCCAGATCAGGAGCGCCAGAAGTGCCTTGTCGCGCCATCTCATCCAACCGCCTGTTCCTATCGCCCCGTGCAGCGCGCCTGAAGCACCGCCGCGTTTTCCGTCCGCGTCACCGCCCAGTCGCCGGTGGCGGGATCGGTCGCCCATTCCGCCTCCGACATGCCGAAGGCGCCGAGGCAGTAGCGCGTCACCGCGTAGCGCGCGCTTTCGCGGAACTCCTCGAGCGGCACCTGCGGCCCCGCCGCGACCGTCACCACAAGGTCCCGGCGATCCTCGCCGGCGCTGACCGTGGCGCGATAGGGCGTCTGCGCCGCCGCACCGATGCCGCCGCCGAACGAGAACGTGTCCCTGAGCCACCCGCACCCGGAGAGCGACAGCACGAGCACAAGGCAAACGGCCCCGCGCATCAGCCCAGCCTTCCTTTCGATCCGGTCAACACCGCAGGTCGTCTCCCGTTGTCTCGATATCCTGGCCGAGTGTCCGCATTCGGACATCCACCCTACTCCGCCGCCACCGCGCTCACGCGGCCCGTCCGCTTCGCCTTGATCCGGTCCTCGATCTCGTCCCGGAAATGCCGGATCAGGCCCTGGATCGGCCAGGCCGCGGCATCGCCCAGGGCGCAGATCGTGTGGCCCTCGACCTGCTTGGTGACGTCGAGCAGCATGTCGATCTCCTCGACCTCCGCCTCGCCCTTCACCAGCCGGTCCATGACGCGCATCATCCAGCCCGTCCCCTCGCGGCACGGGGTGCACTGGCCGCAGCTTTCGTGCTTGTAGAACTTCGACAGCCGCCAGATCGCCTTGATGATGTCGGTGGACTGGTCCATCACGATCACCGCCGCCGTGCCGAGGCCCGACTTGTTCTCGCGCAGCCAGTCGAAATCCATGATCCCTTCGCGGATGATCGAGGCGGGCAGC
>CAYTBD010000558.1:0-1537 GCA_964435755.1 uncultured Rhodobacterales bacterium | reverse complement strand
GCCTTCTACCCCTCCGTGGCATCGGTCTGGACGAGCCTGTTCTCGCGCGGCACGCGTCGGAACCCCTCGGAATTCGTGGGGCTCGAGAACTACGCCGACCTCTTCTCGAACCCGACATTCCTCACGGTGGTGAAGAACAACCTGTTCTACGCGGCCGTCACGATCCCGATCTCCATCGTCATCGCGCTTCTCATGGCGCTCTGGGCGAACTCGAAGCTCCCCGCGCGCAGCTTCGTGCGCACCGCCTATTTCACGCCAACGATGCTACCGATGATCGCGGCGGCCAATCTCTGGCTCTACTTCTACACGCCGGGCTTCGGCGTCCTCGACCAGATCGGCGGACTGTTCGGCGCGCCGTCGGTCAATTGGCTGGGCCAGCCGGAGACTGCACTCTGGGCGGTCTGCATCGTCACGATCTGGAAGGAGGCGGGATTCTTCATGATCTTCTACCTCGCCGCGCTCCAGACGATCCCACCGGACCTGAAGGAGGCCGCCGACATCGAAGGCGCGAGCCGCTGGACCTACACCCGCCGGATCGTCCTGCCGCTACTGATGCCGACGACGCTCTTCATCCTCGTCAACGCGATGATCAACTCGGTCAAGCTGATCGACCACCTCTTCATCCTGACCAAGGGCGGGCCATCCGACGCTTCAAAGCTGATCCTGTACTACATCTGGGAAAGCGCATTCGCCTTCTTCGATGCGCCCTCCGCCGCGGCTATGACCGTGCTGGTTCTGCTGGTCCTCGCCATCGTTGCGGCGATCCAGTTCTTCCTCCTCGACCGCAGGACGCATTATCGATGAGTTCGGTGCCCCGTTCCCTCGAGGCGGCGCTCGCCATCGTGGTCGCGATCCTCTGGATCTCCCCGCTGATCTTCGCGGTCTGGGCGGCATTTCACAGCCCCACGGATGCGATGAGCTTCGATCTCGCCTCGCCGCTCACGCTGGAGAACTTCCGCACGGCTTGGGAAGGCGCGCCCTGGCTGCGATATGCGCTCAACAGTTTCCTCCTTGTAACCTCGATCCTGATCGGACAGTTCATCCTGACGACGCTTGCGGGCTTCGCCTTCGCGCAGGTCGAATTCCGCGGGCGGGACACGCTGTTCATCCTCGTGCTGATGCAGCTCTTCATCCTGCCCGAGGTCCTGATCGTCGAGAACTACCGCGTGGCCGTGAACCTCGGCCTTCTCGACACCATCGCGGGAATCGGCGCGCCTTACATGGCCTCGGCCTTCGGCATCTTCCTGATGCGGCAGGCGTTCAAATCGGTTCCGAAGGAACTGGACGAGGCCGCACGGGTCGAAGGCTGCTCATTGCTTGGCGTGCTCTGGCGCGTTTACGTCCCTGCTGCGCGTTCGACCTACCTGGCCTATGCCCTGGTCTCGATCTCCACCCATTGGAACAACTTCCTGTGGCCGCTGATCGTGACGAACACCGAGGCGACGCGTCCACTTACCGTGGGCCTGTCGCTTTTCGCCGCTCCGGAGAACGGCGTGAACATCTCGGTCATCTCGGCGGCGACACTGATCGTCGTCTC
>CAYTBD010000557.1:0-1545 GCA_964435755.1 uncultured Rhodobacterales bacterium | reverse complement strand
CCGATCCGGTCCGTGGCGGTCCTTCCGGTCGGCAGCCATCGCCAATCGGTGCGATCCTTCACCGATACAACGCGTCTGGGAGGCGCCGGTCCTCTCGCGCAAGGCACCTTCGGGCTTTCGGCCGCGGAACGGGCGCATGAGGGTCTGCTCGACATGCATCTGAGGGTATTCCGCTATCACCGGCTGGAGGGATCTTCCGCCATCATCCGCGCCAAGGCCGCTTGGCGCGCGCGCCGGAGCCGCTGGCCGGCCCCCGACGCCGCATCCCATAACCGCGCCCCCATATCCCTTCGCGCCGTCGCCGACATTCCCCGCTATCTCGCCTGGCACCTGTTCAACAAGGCCTATCGGGAGGCACCGTTCGATCACGTGCGCCTCACGGCCTTTCTCGAACAGGAGCCGGACCCGGAAAACCGGATCACGCTCTCTCACGACAAGGACCGCTTCGGCCGGCCGCTGGCCCATCTCCGCTTTCGGGAGAGCGCATTCATGGAAGACAGCGCGGCCCGCTCACTCGAACGGCTCGAGGCCGCTCTGTCGGCCAACGGACTGCCCGGACTTGCTTTCCGGGCGACGGAGACGGCCCATCTTTTGCACTATCAGCAATTCGGGCTGCATCAGATGGGCTCGACGAGAATGTCGGAGACGCCGAGAGACGGCGTTGTCGACCGGGACGGTCGCGTGCACGGCCTCCCCAATCTCTTCGTCGCGGGAAGCTCGGTGTTCCCGACCGGTGGCGCGGCGAATCCGACCCTCACCATAACGGCGCTGGCATTGCGACAGGCCGATCGCCTGCGTATCCTCCTCGACGAGTGTTGCGAGTAACGGGCACCGGCACCCGACCGGGAGCCACGGTACTGGGGGAAAATTGTCCGATCCTGCTCTCAGCCTGGTGACCATCACGGACGGTGCCTACGCGGTATGCCGTCGATCGATCCGTCACTTCGCGAAGCAGACGCGTCTCGGCGACGTGGAACTGATCGTCGTCTGCGAGTCGACCGAAACGCTTGGCGAACCGGATCAGGACGACCTTGCCGGCTTCCATTCCGTGCAGATCGTTCCCATCGGCCGCCTGTCCTCCACCGGCCATGGCCTCGCCGCCGGCGTGCACGCCGCGCGCGCGCCGCTCGTTGGATACATGGAGGAACACAGCTTCCTGCCCGGCAACTTCGTCGACGTCGTCCTCGACGAGATGCGAGACACCACGATCGCCGCGCTCGGCTACGGGATGGTGCCGGCGAACCCCGGACTTGTGGCATGGGCCCACATGTTCATCCAGTTCGCTCCAGCCGTCGCGCCCGTGGTTGCCGGAGAGGCGTCCGTCCTCGGCGGGCATCACGCCGTCTACCGCCGGGAGGTTCTCCTTGGTTATGAAGACCGCCTCGTCAACGTTACCGGCAACGAGGCGGTTCTGCACGAGGACATGCGGCGGCGCGGGCTCAGGATGGTGATGACGGACCGCCTGACGGCCGAGCACACGCAGATCTCGCGGCTCGGCGACCTCGTGAAGCACGAATTCGTCAGCCAGCGCGCCTTCGCCGTCGC
>CAYTBD010000556.1:0-1550 GCA_964435755.1 uncultured Rhodobacterales bacterium | reverse complement strand
TCTTTCATCCTTCCGTGCAGGACACCTGATGATCGAGAGCCTTCTCCCTCCGGACATGAGCCTTGCAGGAACGCTTGCGCTTCTCGGCGCGAGTTTCGCGACGTCGTTCGTCACGGCGGCTTTCGGCATCGGCGGCGGCGCGCTGCTTTTGGCCATTCTCGCCTCGGTCCTGCCACCCGCGGTCCTCATCCCGATCCACGGCGTGGTCCAGGTCGGTTCGAACCTCGGGCGCGCGCTCATCATGCTCAGGCACGTCGACTGGCCCGTCGTGCCCGCCTTCGTCGGCGGGTCGATCATCGGTGTGGCGCTCGGCGGCTCCATCGCGGTCAGCATTCCGGCCCAGGCCGTCCAGGTCGGAGTCGGGCTCTTCATCATCTGGTCCGTCTTCTCGACACCCCCTGCGATCTTCCGGAAATGGTCGGCGCTGACGGGCGCGTTCTCGAGCTTCCTCACCATGTTCTTCGGGGCGACCGGCCCCTTCATCGCCTCCTACGTCAAGACGCTCCAGCTCGGACGCGAGGCGCATGTTGCCACGCATTCCGCTCTCATGACGATCCAGCACGTGCTGAAGACCATCGCCTTCGGGTTTCTCGGCTTCGCCTTCGGACCGTGGCTTCCCTTCGTCATCGGCATGATCGCCTTCGGCTTCGCGGGCACGGTCACCGGGCGACAGGTTCTCACCAGGATTGCCGACGGGCGCTTCTTCTGGATCCTGAACGCGATCCTTCTGTTGCTTGCCGCCCGTCTGATCTGGACCGGCGCGGCGGGATGGTTCGCATAGATCATCACCCGCTTCATCCCGCCCGGCGGATAGCGATCTCCTGCGGCGACGCCGGGGCGGAACACATCGCCGAGGCGCGCGAGGCCCTTATCGCTCGCTTCGATCACGTAGTCCGGGTCGCCGCGCACATCCGCCTTGCCGTCCTCGGTACGGATCTTGCCGAATTCGGTGGTGAGCATCGCGTCAATACGCCTGCCTTTCAGCTCCATCTCGAGAAGGTCCTCGTCGTGTCCGCGTCCGTACATGTCGGCCGTGTCGCTGAACGGGACACCCAAGTCGAGCGCCCGGTGGATCGTCTCGATGGAGCCATGTTCGTCGCGCTCGCCGCAGGCGACCGACATGCCCATGCACCCGACGCCGATCGCAGGCACCTCAAGCGTACCGAGTTTATGCGTCTTCATGTCCCGGTCTCCCGCCTGATGGACCATTTCGCCCTCACCTCCACTCCGGCGTCCCGCATCAGGTTCATCACCGGGCAGCGGTACTCGACGTTCTGCTGAAGTGTGTGCAGCCGGTCGAGCGGTTCGTCCGACGTGATCCGGATCCTGAGGTCGACCCAATTGAAGTAGGGACGGACGCCCTTGACACCGCGCGAGCCGCGCT
This sequence comes from uncultured Rhodobacterales bacterium, assembly GCA_964435755.1. Taxonomy (GTDB): domain Bacteria; phylum Pseudomonadota; class Alphaproteobacteria; order Rhodobacterales; family Rhodobacteraceae; genus DAINOF01. The sequence continues at coordinate 166 of CAYTBD010000556.1, read as the reverse complement.
TGTCGACCTCGCCTTCCGCGGAGACCTCCACGCCGGAATAGTCAAAGCCCATCGCTTCGGCGACCCGATTGATGATAACACCTTCGCAGCCCACGAGACCGACGAGCACTGTCTCAAGCGGCGTCGGGCCCTCGTCCGTCCCGTCGGCCTCGTCCGGCGTGGTGTC
>CAYTBD010000555.1:0-1552 GCA_964435755.1 uncultured Rhodobacterales bacterium | reverse complement strand
CGCGGTTGGCGATGACCTCGTTGGCGTTCATGTTCGACTGCGTGCCGGACCCCGTCTGCCAGACGACGAGCGGGAAGTTGTCGTCGAACCCGCCCGCCACGACCTCCGAGGCCGCCTGCACGATGGCCTCGCCGATCCGGCGATCCAGCTTGCCCTGCGCCATGTTCACCGTGGCGGCCGCCTGCTTGATGACGCCGAGCGCGCGGACGATTGCCACGGGCTGCGTCTCCCAGCCGATCGGGAAGTTCAGGATCGAGCGCTGGGTCTGCGCGCCCCAGTACTTGTCGGCGGGAACCTCGAGCGGGCCGAAGCTGTCGGTTTCGGTGCGTGTGGCTGTCATGGCATGTCCCTCGGGAAGTGTTCGGCGGGACGTATACTTTGGCATACCGGACAAGACAATCGCAGCCGGCCCCGACAGGTCATGCGCTACTTGCGGAACCGGTCGAGCTGGACGACCTCGGCATCCGTCGCGGGCGGCTCCGGATCGGGCTCGTCGTCGTCCTCCTCGTCCGCGTCGACCTCCTGCGTCTCGAAGCGGAGACCGAATTCCACCGACGGGTCCACGAAGGTCTTGATCGCGTCGTAGGGGATGTAGAGCGGCTCGGGTCTGTCGCCGAAATTGAGCGTCACCGCGAAACCGTCCTCGCCGACTTCGAGATTGTCGAACCACGTCTGCATCACGACCGTCATCTCGTCGGGGTAGCGGTCGGACAGCCAGTCCGCGATCTCGACTTCGGGATGCATCGTGTCGAAGGTGATGAAGAAATGGTGCTGCCCGGGCAGTCCGTGCGCGGCCACGTCCGACAGCACCTGCTGGATCAGCCCGCGCATGGCGCGGTGCATGAGGTTCCCGTAGTCGATGGTTCGGGGCATGCGGTCCTCGGGGGTTGTTGGTTCACCATAAGAGATTCGGAAGGGAAGGGAAGGGGCGCGGGAACCGCGCCTCAGACGAGACCGCCCAGAACGGCCCCGGATACGGCGGAGAGCCCGAGCACCGAAAGGAGCGGAAGCCGGACCGCGAACAGCAGGACGCCTGCCAGACACGCCAGCCCGAGCGCCACCGGCTCGATCGAGCCGGGCACCGGGACGATCATCTCGAACGGGCCGAAGCGGGCGGTGTCGACGGTGCGGAAGAACACGTGCGCCGCGAACCAGATCGAGAGGTTGAGGATCACGCCCACGACCGCGGCCGTGACCGCCGAAAGCGCGCCCTTGAGGCGCGGGCGCGAGGTGATCCAGTCGAGGTAGGGGGCGCCCGCGAAGATCCACAGAAAGCAGGGCACGAAGGTGACCCAGAGCGTCACCACGGACGCCGCGACGGCGAGCGGCAGGCCGCCTTCGCCGAAACCTGCGAGGAACCCCACGAACTCCGTCACGAGGATCAGCGGTCCCGGCGTCGTCTCGGCGAGCCCGAGGCCGTCCATCATCTGGGGCAGGGTCAGCCAGCCCTGATCCTGCACGACTTCCTGTGTCATGTAGGCGAGCACCGCATAGGCGCCGCCGAAGGTCACGACGGCGAGGGCCCCGATGCCCATGCCGCCGAAGGCGGAGT
>CAYTBD010000554.1:0-1560 GCA_964435755.1 uncultured Rhodobacterales bacterium | reverse complement strand
CTTGTGGGTTATTCTTGGTGTTCGCCGTGTTGTAACATGATCTGCTGGAAATCGGATTGGTGTTTCAAAAGGGCCTCATCTACTCGCTTCTGACCGGCTTGCTTACCACCACCTACGGGTTGGCGATCATCTTGTTCAATGAGGGATTCAAGGGTCTGGGACAAGAGTGGTCGATTTTGTTTTCCGTCCTCTTTTTCGCTGTTATCGTGTTTGTTTTTGAGCCGCTCAAGCGGCGTCTCCAGATCTTCATCGACCGCGTGCTGTTTAAGGATAAATATAACTATCATGCCACACTCCGAGACTTGAGCGGCGCCATGACGACTATCTTGGACCTGGATGAAATCATGGCCAAGGCTCTGCAGACGCTCACCAACACGATGCACCTTGAGTGGGGATATGTCATGCTGATGGATGACTTGGGCGACGAATTCCATGTTCGGTGTTTTCGAGGCGGCCCACCGGGCCTCCAGGTGTTGTCGTTGGAACAATCAAGTCCTGTCGTTGTCGCATTGAGGGCACGGAAAAGAGAGATTACGCGGCCTGACCTGGTGGCGCGGTCGGGTAGCGCCCATGGAGAGTCCCGCTTATGGACCGCCTTTTCCAGGCTTGGGGGTGCGGTGGTCATTCCCATGGTGTTCAAATCGGATATCAACGGCATCCTGGTGTTGGGAAACAAAAAATCCGGAGATCTCTACACCGCCCGAGACCTTGAGCTGCTTGGTACTCTGGCTAACCAATGCGCCATCGCGATCGAAAACGCCAAGGCATATCGAGTCATTGAAAATCTCAATATCAACCTGGAAGCCATGGTGGAAAAGCGTACGGCGGATCTTCAGGCGGCGCTGAACGAAAAGGAAAAGACACAAGAGCTATTGGTAAGAGCGGAAAGTCTGGCTGCTGTGGGAGCGCTCGTTGCGGGAGTGGCCCATGAACTCAACAATCCCCTGGCCAGTGTCTCCAGTCTGGTGCAATCTGCCGTGGAAACGCTGGAAAGCCGATCCGAACATAGGTCGCCGTCGGCGCTCAGTCAGGGTATGGAAGACACGGAAGAACTGACGGACGATCTCCGATTCAGTCTCAAAGAACTCGGGCGGGCCAGAGATATCGTATCGAGTCTGTTGGGTATCTCCCGTCAGACTCAAGAATATACCGAGCCGGTGTTACTCAATGATGTGTCGAAGGACGCTTTGAGAATTCTTTTAAATCAATATAAACGAACGGGGATCGAGCTTACCGAAGAGTATGCATCCGATCTGCCGGCGATCCGGGGGAACTTTGCAAACCTGGGCCAGGTCTGCCTCAACGTGCTGACCAATGCCATCCAGGTGGTGAACCCGGATTCCGGAAAGATTTCCGTGAAGACCGGCTATGATCGAGCCAACGCCCGGGTCCTCTTTGAGTGTGCCGATAATGGACCGGGCATTTCCCGACACCTGATAAAGGATATCTTCAAACCCTTTTTCACCACCAAGGAAGTGGGGAAAGGAACGGGACTGGGGTTGTATCTGTCTCACGAAATCGTCCGTCGACACGGCGGCGATATTATGGTGACCAACCGCG
>CAYTBD010000553.1:0-1570 GCA_964435755.1 uncultured Rhodobacterales bacterium | reverse complement strand
CGGGGTCGAGCTGGCCCGCGAGGCGCCGGTCGAGGCCGATCTCGTCTGCCCGGTGCCCGACAGCGGGACGCCGGCGGCGATCGGCTTCAGCCAGGAATCCGGCATCCCCTTCGCCTTCGGCATCATCCGCAACCAGTACGTCGGACGAACCTTCATCGAACCCAGCGAGCAGATCCGCAACATGGGCGTCCGCCTCAAGCTCAACATCAACAGGGCACTGGTGGCGGGCAAGCGGATCGTGCTGGTCGACGACAGCGTCGTGCGCGGCACGACCTCGCGCAAGATCAAGGAGATGATCCTCGACGCCGGCGCGGCGGCGGTGCATTTCCGCGTCGCCTCGCCCCCCACGGCCTGGCCCTGCTTCTATGGTGTCGACACGCCGCAGCGGGAGAAGCTGCTCGCCGCCACGATGAGCGAGGCGGAAATGCAGGCGCACCTCGGGGTCGATTCGCTCAGGTTCATCTCGCTCGACGGTCTCTACCGCGCGGTCGGCGAAGCGAACGGGCGCGATCCGGCGGCGCCGCAGTATTGCGACGCGTGTTTCTCGGGCGAGTATCCCGTCGCACCGTCCGACCAGATCGAGAAGGGATTCGCGCTCAAGGCCGCCGAGTAGTGCGGCGCGCGCTTCGCATCGCGGCGCTCGTCGCAGCCCTTCCGGCGGCCGCGCAGGAGGTCCCGCCGACGCTCACCCCCTTCGTGGCCGACGCGATCGTGGGCGCCGTTCCGCTCGCCGGGACGGGCGATCCCGCGACCGAGCAATGGTTCGGCGAGGACGCGCTGTCGCTTTCGGTCCGGAACGTCACGCGGCCGACGCTGCGGCCGGTCCTTCCCGATCCGTCCATCGCCACCGGAACCGGGGTCGTCGTGGTGCCGGGCGGCGCCTTTCTGGCGCTCTCGATGGGCAAGGAAGGCATGGAGGTGGCGCGCGCGCTCGCCGCCTCGGGCATCGCCGCCTTCGTGGTGAAGTACCGCACGCAGGAGACCCCGCGCGAGGCGGCGGGCTTCGCCGCGGAGGTCGCCGGCGGCGTGGCGGAGTTCTTCGCCGCCGGGCCGGAGAGCCCGGTCCCGGGCGAGGCCGCGGCGCTCGAGGATGTGACGGCGGCCCTGCGCCTCGTGGACGACCGCGCGGACGAATGGGGCGTCGACCGCGACAGGATCGGGCTCCTGGGGTTCTCCGCCGGCGCGATCACGTCGTTGAACGCGGTGGTCGCGGGCGGCGCGGCCGCACCGGATTTCGCCGCCCTGCTCTACGGCCGGATGGCCGAGGTGACCCCGCCCGACCCGGCGCCGCCGCTCTTCGTGGCGCTCGCCGCGGACGATCCGCTTTTCGGCTCGGCGTCCTTCGGCCTTCTGGAGAGCTGGCGGCGGGCGGGCCTGCCGATCGAGTTCCACTACTACGCCCGCGGCGGGCACGGCTTCGGCCTCGAGCCCCGCGGAACGCCCAGCGACCTCTGGTTCGCCAGTTTCCTCGCCTGGCTCGAGGCGCAGGACGCTCTCTGAGGCACCGGGCGCCCCGCCCCCCCTGAGGTTCCACAGCCGGAACCGCCGGAATCACGGCGCGTTGACCGAT
>CAYTBD010000552.1:0-1576 GCA_964435755.1 uncultured Rhodobacterales bacterium | reverse complement strand
CGTCCTCGATCAGCAGGGTCTTACCCGACGGCGTGCCCTCGTCGTCGACGGTGATCGACCCGCGCCGGTCGGGAATCGTGCCGTCGTCGAGGACTGTCACGCCCGGCGCCGCCACGCGCTGGCCGAGAAGACCCGCGAAGGCCGACGTCTGCTTGCGATTGAAGTCGCCTTCGAGACCATGGCCCACGGCTTCGTGCAGCAGGATGCCCGGCCAGCCGGCGCCGAGCGCCACGTCCATCACGCCGGCGGGCGCCGGCTCGGCCGAAAGGTTCACCAGCGCGATCCGGAGCGCCTCGCGCGCCGCTTCCTGCCAATGCGCGGGATCGAGCAGCATCGTAAGGCCCGTGCGCCCGCCGCCACCCGACATGCCGGATTCGCGCCGTCCGCTCTCTTCGACGATGACCGAGACGTTCACCCGCGTCATCGGCCGGATATCCGTGACGAGGCCGCCCTCCGGGCGCAGGATCGCGACCTCCTGAAGCGACGCGGCGATCGTCGCGGACACCTGAACGACGCGGGGATCGAGCGCGCGGGCGAAGGCGTCGATCTCGCGCAGCGTCTCGATCTTCACGGGAAACTCGGCATCCGCCATCGGGTCGGCGTCGCCGTAGAGCTTGCGATTCGTCGCCATCGGCGGCTCGGCCAGCGTGCCGCCGCCATCGCCCACGGCGAGCCGCGCGGTCTCCGCGGACCGCCGCAGCGCGGCCTCGGAGATCTCGGAGGAATGGGCGTATCCCGCCCGGTCGGCGCAGACGGCGCGCAGCCCGAATCCTTCGGACGCGTCGTAGCTCGCATTCTTCACCCTCCCGTCGTCCAGCACCAGCACTTCGGACCGGCGCCGCTCGAGAAACAATTCTCCGTCGTCGGCGCCCGCGACGGCGTCTTTCAGGAGCGCCAGGGCGCGTTCGGGGTCGAGCGTGGTCTCGAAGGGTCGGAACGGGGTGATATCGGGCATGTCGGTCCTTTCGGGGGGCGGGCGCGGAAGCGGCTTCATGACGCAACCCGTCGTCTTGTTCACACCCTACCAATATGTTTACTAGCGATCCGGAGACAATGGGAGGCCGGGTGCTACCTTCCCGGACGACGCGGCGCCGAACGCCGCACTGCTGAACAGGAACAGATGATGCGTTTGAACAGCTATGTTGCCGGCCTCTGGGCCGCAATTGCCGCAACCCTTGCGGCGGGCGCCGCCGCGGCGCAGGCGACGATCGAAGGTCTCACCATCAAGGGGGCGCCGGTTCAGGGCGGCATGGGCCTTCAGCCCGCGATCGGCGAGGTCGCCGAGGATCTCCATTTCCTCGACGGACTCCTTCTGGTCATCATCACCGCCATCTCGCTGTTCGTTCTCGCGCTGATCATCGTGGTGATCGTCCGCTTCAATCGCCGGGTCAACCCGAACCCCGCGCGGTTCACGCACAACCAGCCGCTCGAGGTCGCCTGGACGGTGATCCCCATCATCATCCTGGTGTTCATCGGCGCGTTCTCCCTTCCCGTGCTGTTCAAGCAGCTCGAAATCCCCCAGGGCGACGTGACGATCAAGGTCACGGGCTATCAGTGGTACTGGGGCTACGACTAC
>CAYTBD010000551.1:0-1610 GCA_964435755.1 uncultured Rhodobacterales bacterium | reverse complement strand
AACCCGACGGTTCGGCGAGGTCACCAAGGAGAACGTGGGGCGTGAGCTCGCCATCGTCCTTGACGGCAAGCTCTATTCGGCGCCGGTCATCCGCGACGCCATCGAGGGTGGAAACGCCGTGATCTCCGGAAATTTCTCCCGCGAGGAGGCGGCCAACACCTGCCATGCCGTCTGCCAGGCCGTCGCCGACGTTCAGCGCATCGCGGCGACGGTGGGGCATGTCGAGGACCAGACGGGCGACCCGGTGGTCCTGGTCGTGATCGACACCGTGGCGCGCGCGCTGTCGAACGTGTCGGCCGTATCGCTCTTCGTGTCTTCCGGTCAGGTTCACCTTGTCGCGGCGAGCGAGTCGGAGGGTCTGTCGGTGTTTTCTCGTCCGGCCTCCAGCATCGCCGCGCCGCGCATCGGCGGGCACACGGGGGTGACGCTGACGGGCTCGGCGGCGGACGATCTTCTGTTCGGAGGCGCGGGGGCCGACACGGTTTCGGGCGGCGCGGGCGACGACATCCTGTTCGACGGGGACGGCGCCGACAGGCTCCGCGGCGGGGCGGGCGCCGACATCTTCGTCTTCGCGAGTGACGGTGCGGCCGACAGGGTAGAGGACTTCGAGCCGGGCGTCGACCGGCTGGATCTGTCGGCCTTCCCGGGCCTCTACGCGCTGACGGACCTGACCGTCACGCCAACCGCGCAGGGGGCCCGGCTTGCCTATCGCGGCGAGGTCGTCGAGATCCGGTCGGCCTCGGGCGTGCCGCTCGATGCGGACGATTTCCCTCTCCAGGACGTGCTTGGCGTGACGCGCCCGCCTTACATGCCGATCGGCCGCGACGTCAGCGGGACCGACGGCCCCGAGACCCTCTTCGGCGGGACGGGAGACGACCGGCTGAACGGGCGTGGCGGCGACGACACGATCGTCGGCCTCGATGGCGGGGACATGCTGATGGGCGGCAGCGGGAAGGATCTGCTCGACGGCGGACCGGGACGCGACATCGGATCGGGCGGTGTCGGCGCGGACACGGCATCGGGCGGCCCGGGGTCCGATTTCCTTCTTGGCGGGGCAGGCGACGACCGGCTCGACGGCGGTGACGGCGGTGACGTCCTGTCGGGCGGCAGCGGGTCCGACACGCTTCGCGGCGGGATCGGCAACGACATCCTCCGTGGAGGCTCCGGCGACGACGCGCTGCTCGGCGGCGACGGCGCCGACCGCCTGTCGGGCGGGGCGGGCACCGACAGGCTGGAGGGCGGTGACGGGGGCGATCGTCTCGATGGCGGGTCGGGGGACGATCTGCTGATCGGCGGCTCCGGCGCGGATCTCTTCGTTTTCCGTGAGGGGTCTGGCCGCGACACCATCGCAGATTTCGCGCCGGGTGCCGACGGTGTCGATCTGTCCCTGCACGCCGCTGCCCTGGATTGGGACGCGCTCAGGCCCCTTCTGCAGGCTGGATCCGGCGGCACGGGCATCGATTTCGGCGGGGGCGACGCGCTTGTCCTTCCGGGCATCGCCCCCGGCGCGCTGTCGGCCGACGACTTCCTGTTCTAGCGCGCGTCTTTCCACCCTTGCGCGAGGCTCTCCCGCTCAGCCCTCGATCATCTCGGCCTGCCGCACGATGACC
>CAYTBD010000550.1:0-1622 GCA_964435755.1 uncultured Rhodobacterales bacterium | reverse complement strand
GGTCAGAATACGTTCCATTCTGTCCGAATTGGAAAAATCGGGCATGTTCGTTCCGCTCAAACCTCGTTCATTTCCTGAAAAATACATTTATGCGGTCCACGATCCGGATTTCGTCAATTTTCTCCGGCGGGCGAGCCTGGATGTGGCGGAGGGAAAATCCCTGTACCCTTACGTTTTTCCTGTTCGAAACAAGACCAAACCGCCCAGGGATTTATCCGTGCTGGCAGGTTACTACTGTATCGACACTTTTACGCCTATCCACCGAAACGCTTATCCGGCGGCCCGAAGCGGTGTGGACTGCACGCTTACGGCCGCCGGGGAAATTCTGGACGGACGCCGCATCGCTTATGCACTGATCAGGCCGCCGGGACATCATGCCGAAAAAAGAGCTTTCGGCGGATTCTGCTATTTCAACAACTGCGCCGTGGCCGCAAACTATTTGTCCGCTTACGGAAAAGTCGCCATTCTGGATATAGATTACCATCACGGAAACGGGCAGCAGGATATCTTTCTGTCGAGATCGGATGTTCTGACTGTTTCGATTCATGGACACCCCGAATTTGCCTATCCCTATTTCACCGGGTTCAGCGATGAATGCGGAGAAGGCGACGGAAAAGGATACAATCTTAATTTTCCCCTGGCTGAAAAAATCAGCGGAGATTTTTACCGGAAAACACTGGCCAAAGCCATTGGGCGTATTCAGGATTTCGGCTGCCAGTTTCTCCTGGTCGCCCTGGGGCTGGACACGGCCAAAGGAGACCCCACCGGTTCCTGGCCGCTGGACATTTCTGATTTCAGGAAAAACGGACAAATGATCGGGGCCATGGGATTGCCTACGGTTGTCATTCAAGAAGGCGGGTATCGTAACCGAACCCTGGGAAAATGTGCCCGTGCCTTTTTCAAGGGGCTTTCAGAATCTCAGCCCAAGTGGACCGACAATCCGCCCGCCGCTGTTTTTTCCTCACAAAATTTAACATTTCGACAAGACATTTTTCACAGCGATCAGAAAAAAATTCATCGATTGCTGAAGCTTACCGGCTTTTTTTCATCCGAAGAATTAAAAGTGGCCGATGAATTAATCGAGGAGAGGCTTGCAAAAGGGCCTCAAAGCGGATACCATTTCATCATCGCTGAACAGCAGGGACAAATCGGCGGCTTTGCCTGTTACGGCCCTGTTCCCTGCACGACGGCAAGTTATGATCTTTACTGGATCGCTGTAGATCCGGACTTTCAGAATCAGGGGTTAGGTAAAAAATTGATCGGCAGAACGGAAAAATCAATCAAGGCTTCCGGCGGCACCCGCATTTACGTTGACACTTCCCAACGGCCTCAATATGCGGCCACCCGCCTTTTCTATGAAAAATGCGGCTATCGGCTTGAAGCCGTACTGAATGATTTTTACAGTCCGGGAGAAGGAAAGGCTGTTTATTGTAAAAAACTGCCATGAAAAAATCATCCACGCTTGCTATTCACAACATCCGCCTTTTTATCGCTTTTCGTATTTTTTTCAATTCAAGATTTTATTACCCTGTATTTTCCATTTTCTTTCTGGATTTTGGTCTCACGTTGTCCCAGTTTGCAATTTTAAATGCCGTGTGGGCCTCGACAATTGTCCTGTGCGA
>CAYTBD010000549.1:0-1628 GCA_964435755.1 uncultured Rhodobacterales bacterium | reverse complement strand
ACCGAGATCGACATCCCGCTCTTCATCCGGCAGATCCAGACCGGCAACCCGGACGCGGCCGCGAAGACCATCCTCAGCCAGAACATCCTCGGCGGCATGTGCGCCCGCGTCTGCCCGACGGAAACGCTTTGCGAGGAAGCCTGCGTGCGCGAGGTGGCGGAGGGCAAGCCGGTTGAGATCGGCCGGCTTCAGCGCCATGCGACCGACAGCCTGATGGCGAAGGACGTGCATCCGTTCGAGCGGGCCGCGCCCACGGGCAAGCGCGTCGCGGTGGTGGGGGCGGGGCCCGCGGGGCTCGCCTGTGCCCATCGGCTCGCCATGCACGGACATGACGTCGTGCTGTTCGACGCGAAGGAGAAGCCGGGCGGGCTCAACGAGTTCGGCATCGCCTCCTACAAGACAGTGGGAGGGTTCGCGCAGGCGGAGGTCGACTGGCTCCTCAAGATCGGCGGAATTACCGTGGAGTTGGGCAAGGGGCTGGGCGACGGGCTGTCGCTCGACGCCCTGGCCGGTGATTACGACGCCGTGTTCCTCGGGATCGGTCTTGCGGGCGTGAATGCGCTTCGCGCGGCGGGCGAGGACAGGGACGGCGTGCGCGATGCGGTCGAGTTCATCGCGGAGCTTCGGCAGGCGTCGGACCTGTCGGCGCTGCCGGTGGGCCGGAACGTCGTCGTCATCGGCGGCGGGATGACCGCAGTGGACGCCGCGGTGCAGTCGAAGCTGCTGGGCGCGGAAACCGTGACCATCGTCTACCGGCGCGGGCGCGAGAAGATGAGCGCGAGCGTCTACGAACAGGACCTCGCCGCGTCGAAGGGGGTCCGGATCATCCACAATGCCATGCCGGTCGCCGTCCACGGCAACGGCGCGGCGGTCGAGGTGGAGTTCGAATACACCCGCGACGGGGCGCAGGGGCTGGAGGGGACGGGGGAGAGGTTCCGGCTGCCCGCCGATCAGGTCTTCAAGGCGATCGGGCAGACGCTCGGTGGCGCGCCGGGCGGGCTGACGCTCGACGGCGGGAAGATCTCGGTGACGGGCGCGGGGCGGACGAGCCTAGCGGGTGTCTGGGCCGGCGGCGACTGCGCCGCGGGCGGCGACGATCTGACCGTGACGGCGGTGGCGGAAGGCCGCGACGCCGCCGAGGATATCCATTCCGCGCTGATGGGAGGCTGACATGGCGAACCTCGCGACGAATTTCGTGGGCATCAGGAGCCCGAACCCGTTCTGGCTGGCCTCGGCCCCGCCGACGGACAAGGAATACAACGTCGTCCGCGCCTTCAAGGCGGGCTGGGGCGGCGTGGTCTGGAAGACGCTGGGCATCGACCCGCCGATCGTCAACGTGAACGGGCCGCGCTACGGCGTGGTCTATGGCGCGGACCGTCGCGTGCTCGGGATCAACAACATCGAGCTGATCACCGACCGGTCGCTCGAGGTGAACCTTCAGGAGATCAAGAAGGTCAAGCGCGACTGGCCCGACCGGGCGATGGTCGTGAGCCTCATGGTGCCCTGCGACGAGGAAAGCTGGAAATACATCCTGAAGAGGGTGGAGGAGACGGAGGCGGACGGGATCGAATTGAACTTCGGCTGCCCGCACGGGATGAGCGAGCGCGGCATGGGTTCGGCCGTGGGGC
>CAYTBD010000548.1:0-1628 GCA_964435755.1 uncultured Rhodobacterales bacterium | reverse complement strand
TCGCTTGAGCTGCGCCGCATCGTCACGCGGCGCTCGCGGGCGGCCTGCAACTTCCCTTCGCGTTCGGCCAGGATCGCCTCGGCCCGGCCTTCGAGCTTGTCGAGCGGCGCCACGTAGCCGATGGCGCTGTGCAACCGGACGGTGTTGTATCGCTCCACGAAGTTCGCCACGATCCGCCGGGCGTCTTCGATGTCCAAGGGCGTTCCCGGACGGATGCAGTCGCGTTTCAACGTGGCGTGCCAGCGTTCCTGCTTGCCGTTCGACTGCGGATAGAACGGGCTTGTCCGCACGTGCGTCATGCCGCTGAGCCGGATGAATTCCTTGAAGTCCCGGGCGATGAACTGCGGGCCGTTGTCCGAGATGATGCGCGGATGTGCGTCGGGAAAGCGTTCCCGCGCGCGTTGCAAGACGATCTCCACGTCGGCTTCGGTCATGGACTCGCGAATCTCCCAGTGCACGATATACCGGCTGAAACCGTCCAGGACGCTGCACAGGTAGTAAAACGTGCCGCGAATGTTGATGTACGATATGTCCGTGTGCCAGTGCTCGTGCGGCTTCAGCGGTTGCTGGAAGCCCGTCCCTTTCTTCGAGGGAGTCCGGTTCCACCGGCCCAGCAGGCCCGCGCGGCTCAGGACGCGATAGACGCTGGACGGGCTGGCCGCCACGATGTCCTCGTCGATCATCATGTAGGTCAGTCTCCGATAGCCGTCGTCTCGGTGGTCCAGGTGGTAGGCGACGATTGCCTCCTTCTCCCAGTCTTCCAGCCAGTGGTCGCGGGGGACCCACCCGTTGTGTTCGTTCACCTTGCCGTAGCGCCGGCGCCAGTCGTAATACTTGCTCCGACTCAGGCCCAGGCCCGTGACCAGCCGCGTCGCGGGGATCGCCGTTTTCTTCGACCATTCGCGCACGTAATCGCAGACCTCGTCGCGCAAGTCCGGCTCGACCCACGCGCCTCTCAGGCATCCCCAAGACTTTTTTTTAGACGCACGTGGTCGGCCATGATCTCGCCGATCACCTCGTCCTTGCGCGCCAGCTTCGCGCTGAGCGCCTCAACCTGCCGGGTCAGCTTCCGCTCCCGAGCGCTGCCGTCCTTGCGACGGTCGAATGCCGCGGTCGCGTTCTCGAAGAACGCCTTCTGCCAGTTGTAGAAGACCGTCGGATTCAGCCCATGCTCGTCGCACAGGTCCGACACGGGCACGCCGTCGAGAAGATGCCGCCGCAGAATGGCAACCTTCTGCTCTGCCGTGAACGTCCGTCGCTGCTTCGCCATGGTCAAAACCTCCTTTGCAGCTATATGCTAACCGCTCACGAGGCTTTGTCCAATTCCGACTGAAGCAAGACAATTGTGCTATAAGACAAAAGGGAAATGGGACGAACAACCACGGTAAACAGGGCAACGCACATTGACCACTCGTATGGCGTCCCCGGAATAACATATTTTGGGCCTAGCTATCGCTCATCTTAACGAGGAGCTTGAGAAATCCGGGCGCGCGGCAGCTAAACATAGCGCGGAGTACGTTCGCGAGTTCTTAAGCAAGTCCAAAGACAAGCTGGGAAAAATACAAGAGGACGTAGACAAATTAGACAACCTGATATACTACGCGGGAGACGTTCCAGAGCATTTGGTG
>CAYTBD010000547.1:0-1650 GCA_964435755.1 uncultured Rhodobacterales bacterium | reverse complement strand
GAATTCGATCCGGCCCTTCATGGCGCCCCGATCTTTCACACTCCCGGTAATCTCGACGTGGTGGATAACTTCATCGCACTGTTCAAATCGGGCGCGTCGCAGGACGAGCCGCGTAGCTATCAGTCGATAGCGCGCCAGGAGGTTGGAGCATTTCTCCCGGAAGCCGAACTTCTCGGCGTGACGCGCGACGCAGATATCCCGCCAAACGCGTTCCGCGACACCTACTTCCCGTTGATTGGCGCGAAGTCGCGCGGGGCGGCGCGGCTCAACGACATCGGACCCTATCTCGACGCGCTGTCGCTGCACTTCGCCTACGGATCGGACCACATGGACCCGCGGGTGCGCAGCGACATCGCCCTCCTCGGTCCCGTCTTCGGCAAGGCGCTCGAAGCGGGACGCGTGTTTCGCGGACTCAGCCGGGGATACGCGTTGATGCTCGAAGCCTTCGACAGCCTCGATTGCGGCGCCGTCATCTGCGAGCCCGACGGCCACATCCTGCTGAGCAACCGCACCTTCCAGGTCTTCGCCCGGGAAGGCGATGCGGTCTTCGAGGTCGGCGGGGCGCTGGTGGCGGTGGCCGAGAGCAGGCGGGCCGTCCTGGCGCAGCTCGTCCGCGACGCCGCGCGGGCCGAGACCACTTCGCGCGACCTGGTGCTCGCGCTCGACCGCCGCTCCGGCCAGCTTCCGATCATCGCGAAAGCGGCGCCGCTTCGAAGCGCCGACATACGATCCGGCGAAACTCTTTCGCTGCTTCTCTTCATCGATCCGCGCGACGAGAGCCGGATCTCGGTCGAGGGGCTGGCAGCCTTCGGCGTCCTGTCTCCCGCGGAGATCGACGTCTGCGATCTTCTTGTCCGCGGAGTCGCGACCGAGGAAATCGCGAACCGGCGCGACACGAGCACCGAGACGACACGCGCCCAGATCAAGTCGGCCTCCGCAAAGCTTCTCTGCAGGTCCCGGCTCGATCTCGTGCGGCTTGCGCTCTCTACGCGGGCTCCCCTTGCAGACGGGCAGAAGTCCTCCTGAGCATGTCCGGCCACGCGAGAACTCTGCCCAGACCGTCGCTGTGGACGTAGGCATGATCCGAAAGATGGATCCGCATCCCCCAAATGGGGGATGACAGCTGATGCCCGTTGCCGCGCTTAATGGAAACGCTGCCTCCGGCAACTGGGACGGAGCGCGATAAGTACGTGTTTGAGGGGTCTTCTGCGCGGCGCCGGAGGCGGCGTCACGCTGAGTGGGGGAAAGTCATGCGAAATTTCTTATTGAGTCTTGGACCCGCGCTTTGCTTTGTGCTGGCGCCGGCTATTACCGCCGCCCAGCCGGTCGGGACGTCCACGGGAGACGTGTTTTTTACCCCCGCCGATGCGGCCACCAATCCAGGCCGAGGCGCGCTCCTCTACGTCGCGCCCGCTCCGGGCCAGGTCGGCCCACCGGGGGTGGGTCTTGTCCAGCATGAAGCAGTGAGACCCCGGCCGCTTCGGAATGCCCGGCGGGGGCGTGGGCCTCGCCTCCAGGGGGATGCCGGGCAGAGCCCGTGTCATGAGGTTGGGCATGGCTTCGGCGCTTCCGAACTTGGCGAGGTGTTCGATGGCGTTCCGCACCGTGTCCGCGTCCTTGCGGATGGAGCAACGGGCCATACTGCTGGAT
>CAYTBD010000546.1:0-1656 GCA_964435755.1 uncultured Rhodobacterales bacterium | reverse complement strand
GCATTCGGTGCCGGTGCGCGAGGTGCGGCTCAGCGCCGGGGCGGGCTTTGTCGTGGCGATCTGCGGAGAGATCATGACGATGCCGGGCCTGCCGCGGATGCCGGCGGCCGAGACGATCCGGCTCAACGACGCGGGCGAGGTCGAGGGCTTGTTCTGACGGGGGACGGCGCCACGGGGCATCGAGCCCCTCGGCGCCGCGCCTCCGGCGGGAGTATTTCGAACCGAGATGAAGGAGCGGACGTGAGCGCGACGATACTTGACGGCAAGGCCTTCGCGGCGAAGATCCGGGGCGAGGTGGCGGACCACGTGGCGCGTCTCGCCGCCGATCACGGGATCAAGCCGGGGCTCGCCGTGGTGCTGGTGGGCGAGGATCCGGCGAGCCAGGTCTACGTCCGGTCGAAAGGCAAGCAGACCACCGAGGTGGGGATGGCGAGCTTCGAGCACCGGCTCGACGCTTCGACGCCCGAGGCGGACCTCCTCGATCTCGTCGAGCAGCTCAACGAGGATCCGGAGGTCCACGGCATCCTGGTGCAGCTTCCCCTGCCGGGGCACATGAACGCCGATGCCGTGATCAACGCGATCGATCCGGGCAAGGACGTGGACGGATTCCACATCTCGAACGTCGGCCGCCTCGGCACCGGGCAGAAGTCGATGGTGCCCTGCACGCCGCTCGGCTGCCTGATGATGCTCCGGGACCATCACGGGAGCCTGTCGGGCCTCGAGGCGGTGGTGGTCGGCCGGTCGAACATCGTGGGCAAGCCGATGGCGCAGCTTCTGCTGGGCGACAGCTGCACCGTGACGATCGCGCACTCCCGCACGAAGGACCTGCCGGGGGTCGTGCGGCGCGCCGACATCGTCGTGGCGGCGGTCGGGCGGCCCGGGATGGTGACGGCCGGGTGGATCAAGCCGGGCGCGACGGTGATCGACGTGGGCATCAACCGCGTGGACGCGGGCGGCGGGAAGACCCGGCTCGTCGGCGACGTCGACTATCAGAGCGTCGTCGAGGTGGCGGGGGCGATCACGCCGGTGCCGGGCGGCGTCGGGCCGATGACCATCGCCTGCCTTCTCGCGAACACCCTGACGGCCTGCTGCCGCGCGAACGGCCTGCCCGAACCGGAGGGGCTGACCGCCTGAGCCCCAAGCGCTGCCTCAGGCGGGCACGGGCACCATGGTTCCGGTCAGGATGGCGACATGCCGGCGGTCGCCGCCCGTCTCGGCCCAGACGTCGGACTGGACCACGATCAGACGGCGGCCCGGCTTTATCACCCGGCCCTCCGCCAGAAGCCTCTCACCCGCTGCCGGCGCGAGAAGGTTGATCTTGATCTCGGCGGTGATGACCTCGCTGCGCGCGTCGATAAGGGTCAGCGCAGCGTAGCCGGCCGCAGTGTCACCGAGTCCGAAGGTGAGTGCGGCATGGCCGTAGCCCTGCTGCTGGCGCGCTCCGGGCATGATCGGCGCGGCGATCCTGCAAAGGCC
This sequence comes from uncultured Rhodobacterales bacterium, assembly GCA_964435755.1. Classification (GTDB taxonomy): domain Bacteria; phylum Pseudomonadota; class Alphaproteobacteria; order Rhodobacterales; family Rhodobacteraceae; genus DAINOF01. The sequence goes on along the minus strand of CAYTBD010000546.1, from coordinate 180 downwards.
GGGACCGACGTGAAGCATCCGGGCCCCGAAGGTCGTCATCATCGATTGCGCACGGAAGCTTGCCAGGATTCGGGCCGCGAGCGGGTCTGCCTCGTTCAGGCTGTCGGCCAAGGGCTCTTACTCCCGCTTTCGCCGGGCCGCGCGGCCGGCTCCCTCTTCGAGGGCAACAGTCTCATACGC
>CAYTBD010000545.1:0-1658 GCA_964435755.1 uncultured Rhodobacterales bacterium | reverse complement strand
GGTCCGGGGAGATCCGCTACACGCGCGGCTCGGTTGACCTGATCGATGCCTTCGCCGCCTTTGCCAATGTCGACATAGGCGAGAGCGGCCGCGATGGCCCGGTCTATCGGCTGTCCGCAGCGTTCAACAATGCTTCGGGCGTCAGCCCTGGTACCGAAGTGCGCGTCGCAGGCGTGAAGATGGGTGAGGTCGTTGAGAAGCGATTTGATCCGAGACGCTTCGAGGCGACGCTTGTCATGGAAGTCTCCACCGATCTGGAACTGCCCGATGACAGCGATGCGCGTATTGTCAGCGATGGCCTGCTCGGGCGCTCCTATATCGCGGTTCAGCCCGGTGGCAGCTTCGACACCATTGCCCAGGATGGCAGCGGCGAGATCATCTACACCCGAGGTGCCGTCGACCTTCTCACCCTGTTCGCCTCCTTCGCTCAGGGCGGTGGAGAAACCGAATGACACTCGTCCGCCTTGGCCTGATCGCGATCTTCGCGCTCGCCTGTCTCGACGCCGGGAGGGCGCAGGAACAGACGTCGCCGACAAGTGAGGAACCCCAGAGCGAGGCCCCGTTAAACGAGGATGATCTCGACGCTCTGTTCCGTGAACTGGAAGAAGATGTCGCCCCGCCAGAGGAAGCCCCGCTTGAACCAGCTCCGGATGCGGTCGCGGACGAACCGCTCGATCCTCCGGGGGAGCAGGTTGAGGAGGATACCGGCGGTGAGGTGGATTCGGGGACCGTCGAAACGGTCGAGCCCGAGCGTCGGCAGGCCATCCGCCTGCGTCCCGGAACGCGCACCGAAGAGGACGCCGCCTCGGAAGAAGCGACCACCGATGCTGAAGCGACCGACGACGGCGAAACCGTTGAAGGTGAAATGCGGGAAGAAGATGCTGCGTCGGAGGATGCTGGCAAACCCTCCGATGTGATGATCCCCCGCGACGCCTTCATTCAGCAGCCGGGCGCTGAACTCCGCGCGCTCGACAAGATCACGGGCCGCTATGTCGATCTCTCGGTCGAAAACGGCCAGCCCGTCATTTTCGGCACGCTCGAGGTGACAGTCGAGACCTGTTTCGACACGCCCCCGGAACTTCCGCGTGAGGCTTCTGCCTTCGTCAAGGTCAAGTCGCTTCGTCCGATCGCCCCGGAATCCATGCCCGAGGATGTTGTCGAGCGCCTCGAAGGCCTTGAGGAAGACGATCCGCGCGTAGCTGAGCCCGTGGTGTTTTCCGGCTGGATGTATGCAAGCTCCCCCGGCCTCAACGCGATGGAACACCCCGTCTATGACATCTGGGTGATGAGCTGCAGCGCGTCCTGACCCGACAGTATCGATCCGACGCGATGAAAATCGCCCTCATCCTCAAGTGACTGGTCCAGCAGGACCAGGAAGTCTGCCCGTTCGACCTCGACCACGCCGAACTGGGCGAGATGATCATTGACGAATTGCGTGTCGAGCAGCGTGTACCCGCCGGCCAGCAGGCGTGCCACGAGATGTACAAGCGCAACTTTCGAGGCATCCGTCGCGGTCGAGAACATGCTCTCGCCGAAAAAGGCACGGCCAAGGGAGACGCCGTAGAGCCCGCCCACCAGCTCCCCGCGATGCCAGGTCTCGACGCTGTGGGCGTGCCCGCGCCGGTGTAGCTCGGTGTAGAGCCGGTAGATGGTCGGAT
>CAYTBD010000544.1:0-1661 GCA_964435755.1 uncultured Rhodobacterales bacterium | reverse complement strand
CGAAAAGGGGCTCGACCCGCGCAACTTCATCCTCTGCACCGACGACTGCCATTCGGGCACGCTGGTCCACGAGGGCCACATGAACCGCGTCGTCCGCCACGCCATCGCCTGCGGCTGCGACCCGCTGATCGCGCTCCAGATGGCCACGGTGAACACCGCGACCCATTTCGGCCTCGAGCGCGAGCTGGGCTCCATCGCGCCCGGCCGCCGCGCCGACGTGGTGCTGACCTCCGACCTGCGCACGCTGCCGATCCACCGGGTCATCGCGCGCGGCGTCACCGTCGCCATCGACGGCGAGATCACCGTGGACTGCCCGCATTACGACTGGCCCGACGACGCCCGCAGCACCGTCAACCTCGGCCAGACGCTCGCCTCCGCCAACTTCGAGGTCCCGGCCCCCGAGGGCGCCAACACCGTCACCGCCAGGGTCATCGGCGTCGTCGAGAACCAGGCCCCCACCAAGGCGCTCACGGCCCGGCTTCCCGTCGTCACCGGCGTCGTGGAAAGCGAAGGCGAGGTCTGCCAGATCGCGCTCGTCGAACGCCACAGGGGCACCGGCGGCGTCGTGAACGGCTTCGTCTCGGGCTTCGGCTACACCGGCCGGATGGCCATCGCCTCGACCGTCGCCCACGACAGCCACCACATGATCGTGGTCGGCACCGACCGCGCCATGATGGCCGCCGCCGCGAACCGTCTGGGCGAGGTCGGCGGCGGCGTCACCGTCTGGAAGGACGAGGCCGAGATCGCGCTGGTCCGGCTGCCGATCGCCGGCCTCATGTCCGACAGCCCCGCCGCCGAGGTCGCCGCCAGCGCCCAGCGCATGGTCGAGGCCATGGCCGAGTGCGGCTGCACGCTCAACAACGCCTACATGCAACATTCCCTGCTGGCGCTTGTGGTGATCCCGGAACTGCGGATATCCGACCTCGGACTGGTCGACGTGACCAAATTCGAACTCACAGACCTTTTCGAGGATGCCCCATGAATTTCGCCGAACGGAACCTGCCCGTGGTCTCTCCGGACGGTCCGCCGCCCGAGGCATTCACCGATCCGAGGAAAGCGGTCGCGCGGCTCCAGGAACTGTATCGCATCGCCACCCGGTTCCTCTGCGACCGATTTCAGGAGACGCTGACATCCGGCAAGCCGGAGTCGCGCGTCCGCGCCTTCTATCCCGAGATCCGCCTGACGACGACGAGCTTCGATCTCGTCGACAGCCGGCTTTCCTTCGGTTACGTCTCCGCACCGGGAACATGGTCCACGACCATCACCCGCCCGGATCTCTTCGAGAACTACCTCGCCCAGCAGATCGGCCTCCTGATCGAGAACCACAAGGTCGCCGTGGTCATCGGCGCCTCCGACACGCCCATGCCCGTCCACTTCGCCGTGGCGAGCGAGGCGATCACGGTGCCGCAGGAGGGCGTTCTCGACTTCTCGCTCCGCGACATCTTCGACGTGCCGGACCTGACGACGACGCATGACGACATCGTCAACGGCTTCGGCTTCCACCATCCCGACGGCTCGGGGCCTCTCGCCGCGTTCACCGCACAGCGCATCGACTATTCGCTCGCCCGCCTCGCGCACTATACCGCGACCGCGCCGGACCATTTCCAGAACCACGTGCTCTTCACGAACTACCAGTTCTATGTCGAGGAGTTCGAGGCATT
>CAYTBD010000543.1:0-1662 GCA_964435755.1 uncultured Rhodobacterales bacterium | reverse complement strand
GGCCTGCGCTTCGCCATCCGCGAAGGCGGCCGCACCGTCGGCGCCGGCGTCGTCTCCAAGATCATCGAGTAGATCCCGGGGACACCGCAGACCGAATTCGGGGCCGCTCCCGCAAGGGGGCGGCCCTTTCCCGTTCGGGATCAGTGCGCTGCCTGCGGTTATCACGAAAGCGTGAATGAACTCGATGCCGGTGGTTTCAGTTGCTCCGACGTATCTTTGCAAGAACTAAGGGAGTTCAACATGACCCGCATGAAGATCGGGACAGCGCTACTCGCGCTAACACTTGCCATGGGCGGAACCGCCGCCACGGCGCAGGAGTACAGTTCGCTGCGCGCCAGCGCTGACCAGTTGATGAACGAATATGGTTTCGACGTGGATCCGGGGCTTCTGAGCGACCAGCAGCTGACGGAGTTGCAGCGCCTCGAGGGCGAAGTGGACGAGATGTCGCAGGCCGAAGCGCGGACGCGTATCGAAGGCGTGCTGATGAGTGACGAGATGACCGCCGCCTACGAGACCGACCCCGCCGGCGAAGCCGCGTGGAGTTCGCTCAGGGCGAGCGCCGATCAGCTTCTCAACCAGTACAATTTCGACATCAGCGCCGAGCTTCTGTCCGACGAGCAGCTTGCCGACTTCCGCCGTCTCGACGGTGAACTCGAAGGCCTCTCGCAACCGGAAGCCCGCACGCGGATCGAGGGCGTTCTGATGGACGACGCCGTGACGGCCGCCTTCGTGTCCGACCCGGGCGGAGAGGCTGCGTGGAACTCGCTGCGCGCCAGCGCCGACCAGCTTCTGAACCAGTATGGTTTCGACGTTGACCCGGAACTGCTTTCGGACCAGCAACTCGCCGATTTCCACCGTCTCGACGGTGATCTCGAGGAAATGTCCCAGGCCGAAGCCACCACCCGCATCGAAGGGGTGCTGATGGACAACGACGCCACCGCCGAGTTCGCCACCAATTGACGATTCGACGACGCACACTGCGTCGAGACAGGCAGGGCCGCCCCCCGGGGCGGCCCTTTCGCGGTTGACGGGGCCGCCGTCGGGCGTGCAGAACGACGCGTCACCGATGGAGACCGCGATGGACATGCACCTTTCCTGATCTTCGGCACACCCCGAGACCTCGAAAGGAGACGCCATGCCCTCGCTTCCCCGCGCCGACGCGCTGCACCCCCTCGTCTTTCCCGACGGCACCGTCCATCGCCAGATGGTGAACCTCGCCGTCGCCGTCGATCACCCGAACTGGGAGGTCGGCCGCCATGCCTACGCCAACGACTTCGATCCGCCCGAAGACTGGGCCTCGCGCCTCGCGCCATATCTCTATCCCGGTGCGCCGGAGCGGCTTTCCATCGGGCCCTTCTGCCAGATCGCGAATGGCGCGCGCTTCGTCACGGCCTCCGCGAACCACCCGATGCAGGGAATATCGACCTATCCGTTCCCCGTGTTCGATCCCGAGAGCCTGCCGCTCTACAAGGCGAGCTTCGCGAACCTGCCCGACACCGTCATCGGCCCGGACTGCTGGATCGGACATGGCGCGATCATTCTGCCGGGGGCGCGGCTGGGCGCCGGCGTGATCGTGGGTGCCGGCGCGGTCGTCCGGGGCAAGATCCCCGCCTACGCGATCGTCGCGGGAAACCCGGGCCGCGTCCTGCGCCGCCGGTTCTC
>CAYTBD010000542.1:0-1667 GCA_964435755.1 uncultured Rhodobacterales bacterium | reverse complement strand
TAGGTCATCTCGACCGTCTCGCCCGACGGCTCGGGGGGCGTGGGCGGCTCCGGCTGCGGCCCGAGAACGTGGTGCGTCAGGGTCTCGACCGGCTCCCAGGTGCCCGCCTCGGCGAAGGCCACCGCCTCGGCGATCTCGGCGTCCACCCGGCGCTCGATCTCGTCCACGTCTTCGGCATGGATCAGGTTGTTCGAAAGGAGCCACTCCCTGAACCGCACGATCGGGCCCCGTTCGCGCCATTCCTCGATCTCGACCTTCTCCCGGTAGAGCTGCGCGTCGAACATCGAATGGGCCCGGAACCGGTAGGTCTTGCACTCCAGCAGCACCGGCTTGCCGGTTTCGCGAATGCGCTGGACCGCCCTGCGCGTCGCGGCCTCGACCGCGACGACATCCATACCGTCGACCTGTTCGGCCTCCATCCCGTAGGACGCCGCCTTCTGGCGGATGTCGGTCAGCGCCTCGGTCCGCGCCACCGCCGATCCCATGGCGTAGCCGTTGTTCTCGTTGACGAACAGCACCGGCAACGACCAGAGCTGCGCAAGGTTCATCGTCTCGTGGAACTCGCCCTCGGCAACTGCCCCTTCGCCGAAGAAGCAGGCCGTGACGTTGGCCTCGTTCCGCATCCGGTCAGCCAGCCCCAGCCCGGCAGCAAGCGGCAGGCCGCCGCCCACGATAGCGTTCCCGCCGTAGAAGTTCGTGGCCGCGTCGAACAGGTGCATCGACCCGCCCCGCCCGCCGGAACACCCCTCGGCCTTGCCGTACATCTCGGCCATGACGGTGTTCATCGGCACGCCGCGAACCAGCGCATGACCATGCTCCCGGTAGGTCGCGACGATCCGGTCGGCCTCGGTCAGCACCGGGATCACACCCGCCGCGATGGCCTCTTCCCCATCGTAGAGATGCAGGAAGCCCCGGATCTTCTGCTGGGTGTAGAGCTCTGCGCACTTGTCCTCGAACTTCCGGATCCGGATCATGTCTCCGAGCAGCTTCAGCACGTGGGTCCGGTCCAGCCGGGGCTTGTCTATCGCGGTCATGTCTCGTCCGTCTCCAATGTCGAGATGTCTCCTTCGGGCAGACCGAGCTCGCGCGCCTTCAGAAGCCGGCGCATGATTTTCCCCGAGCGGGTCTTCGGCAACGTGTTGCGGAACACGATCTCTCGTGGCGCGACGGCGGGGCCGAGTTTCTTCCGCGCGTGCCCCCGAATCTCCCGTTCAAGGGCCTCGGAGGCTTCGAAACCGGGGATCAGTGTCACATACGCCTTCACGACCTCGCCCGCCGTTTCGTCCGGGATGCCGATCACGCCCGCCTCGGCAACCGCATCGTGCTCGATCAGCGCGCTCTCGACTTCGAAGGGTCCGATCAGGTGGCCCGACGTCTTGATGAGGTCGTCCGCGCGGCCCACGAACCAGAAATACCCGTCGGCATCCCGCATCGCGAGATCGCCCGAGAGATACCAGCCGTCCATGAAGGCCTTCTTGTAGCGCGCCTCCTCGTGGAGATAGGCGCGCATCATCGACGGCCATCCAGGCCGCAATGCCAATTCGCCGATCTCGCCCGTTTTCGCCTCGGTGACGGTCCCGTTCTCCCTCTCGACGATACCCGCCTCGATCCCTGGCATCGGCTTGCCCATCGAGCCGGGCTTGACCGTCATGCCGGGGCGATTGGCG
>CAYTBD010000541.1:1075-1674 GCA_964435755.1 uncultured Rhodobacterales bacterium | reverse complement strand
GTATTCGTCTCGGGGCTGATCTCCACCTCGGCCTCCCAGATGAAGGGCGCGTCCGGGGCGGGGCAGGTGAGGCCCTCGGCGTCGGTCTCCGGGGTGACGGGTGCGCCGTCGATCGCGGCGGAGACGAGCTTGAGGGTCTCCCCGTCAAGGCGGAAGGTGCGGTCGTCCGTCGCCGGGTTCGGACGAAAGGCGATGCGCGACGAGACGCGGGTTGCGGTCGGGTGCAGGCGGAACGCGAGCTCGACCGTCTCCACGAGGAAGGCGGGCGGGGCGTAATCGGAGAGGTAAACGGCGGCGGGAGCGGCGTCTTTCATGGATCCTCCGTGACTGTCGCCGCAGACCCTAGAAGCCCCTCCGGAGGGCTGCAAGACGGGCGGCCGCTTTGACCCGCGCGGGGCGCGCCATATCTTTCGAGCGATGGCCGCCACGTCCCCCTCCCCGAGCGAGCATGTCCGGTCCGGTCCGCCGGTGGCGCTGCCCTGATGCCCCGTGCGCGCCGGAAGGCCGGGTTGCCGCAGAAGACCTGCGCCGCCTGCGGCAGGCCCTTCGTCTGGCGGAAGAAGTGGCAGAAGGTCTGGGCCGAGGTGCGCTACTGCTCG
>CAYTBD010000541.1:0-1065 GCA_964435755.1 uncultured Rhodobacterales bacterium | reverse complement strand
AGACGGGCGCGGGGGGGCCGGGGCGCGTCGGGCCGGGCGCAGCCGGATGGCGACGCTGCGAGAACTGGTCAGATTCGCTGACCGCCTTTGTTGCCTATCGGAAACCCGCGCGTTAAACGGGATCGCGGTCCGCATGCGGCTGCATACCGAACATCCCGGAGATCACGAATGACCACGAGAGTTGAGCGCGCCGGACTTCAGATCGCCTCTGAACTCGCCGACTTCATCGAGACCGAGGCCCTGCCGGGGACCGGCGTGACGGCCGAGACGTTCTGGACCGGTCTCTCGGAACTGGCCCACGACTTCGGGCCGAGAAACAGCGAGCTTCTGGCGAGGCGCGAGGCGCTGCAGACGCAGATCGACGACTGGCACATCCGGCACCGGGACCGGCCCCACGACCACGAGGCCTATGCGGCCTTCCTCGAGGAGATCGGCTATCTCCTGCCGGAGGGCGAGGATTTCGAGATCGACACCTCGAACGTGGACCCCGAGATCGCCACGGTACCGGGGCCGCAACTCGTCGTGCCGATCACCAACGCGCGCTATGCGCTCAACGCCGCGAACGCGCGGTGGGGGAGCCTGTACGATGCCGTCTACGGCACCGACGCGATGGGCAGCCTTCCGCCTCCGGGCGGATACGACCGTGGCCGCGGCGCGCGCGTGATCGCGCGGGCGCGGGTGTTCCTCGACGAGGCCTTCCCGATCGAGGGCACGAGCCACGCCGACGCCCGCCGCTACCACGTGTCGAACGGCCAGCTTCTCGTCGATGACAAGCCGCTGATGCAGCCGGAAAAATTCGTGGGCTACCGGGGCCACCCGCGGGCGCCCGAGGCGGTGGTCCTCGTCAACAACGCGCTGCATGTCGAACTGGTGTTCGACCGCACCTCGCCCATCGGCGCGCGCGATCAGGCGGGACTTGCCGACGTGCGGCTCGAGGCGGCGGTCTCCGCGATCATGGACTGCGAGGATTCGGTCGCCTGCGTCGATGCCGAGGACAAGGTCGAGGCCTACCGCAACTGGCTGGGCCTGATGAAGGGCGATCTCACCACGAAATTCAGGAAGGGC
>CAYTBD010000540.1:0-1677 GCA_964435755.1 uncultured Rhodobacterales bacterium | reverse complement strand
CTCGTCGACGTTCGACACCGCCACCGCGAGGCCGCAGAGGATGTGGCTCCGCTCGCGCGCGCGGCGCAGGTCGTAGGCCGTGCGGCGTGCGACAACTTCCTCGCGGAAGCCTATGAAATACGTCAGGAAATCCCGAAGCGTCAGTTGCTCCGGCCGGCCGCCGTTCAACGCCAGCATGTTGCAGCCGAAAGAGGTCTGCATCGGCGTGAAGCGCCACAGCTGGTTCAGCACGACCTCGGGCGTCGCCTCGCGCTTCAGCTCGATCACCACGCGCACGCCCATCCGGTCCGATTCGTCCTGGATGCCGCTGATGCCCTCGAGCTTCTTCTCGCGCACGAGGTCCGCGATCTTCTCGATCATCGCGGCCTTGTTCACCTGATAGGGAATCTCGTCGAGGACGATCGCGAAACGGTCCTTGCGGACCTCCTCGATCCGCGTCTTCGCCCGGATGATGACGCTGCCGCGCCCTTCGAGATAGGCCTTGCGCGCCCCCGACCGGCCGAGGATCACGCCGCCGGTCGGAAAGTCCGGGGCGGGAACGAACTCCATGAGCCGTTCGGAAGTCAGGTCCGGATCCTCGATCAGCGCGAGCGTGGCATCCACCACCTCGCCGAGATTGTGGGGCGGGATGTTGGTCGCCATGCCGACGGCGATGCCGCCCGCGCCATTGACCAGCATGTTGGGAAAGCGGGCGGGCAGGACGACCGGTTCGCGGTCGCGTCCGTCGTAGTTGTCCTGGAAGTCGACGGTTTCCTTCTCGATATCGGCGAGAAGGGCGGCGGCGGGCTTGTCCATCCGCACCTCGGTGTAGCGCATGGCCGCCGCGTTGTCGCCGTCCATCGAGCCGAAGTTGCCCTGTCCGTCGAGCAGCGGCAGCGACATCGAGAAGTCCTGCGCCATCCGCACCAGCGCGTCGTAGATCGCGCTGTCGCCGTGGGGGTGGTACTTCCCCATCGTGTCGCCCACCGGCCGCGCGGACTTGCGATAGGGCTTGTCGTGCGTGTTCCCGGTCTCGTGCATCGCGTAGAGGATCCGCCGGTGCACCGGCTTCAATCCGTCGCGCAGATCGGGGATCGCGCGGCTGACGATGACCGACATCGCGTAGTCGAGATACGAGGCGCGCATCTCGTCGGCGATGGAGATGGTCGGCCCCGCGTGCCGCCCCGGTCCTGTTTCTTCTTCGTTATCGGGCGGTTGTGGCGTATCGTTCACGTCTTGTCCTGCTCGCTGCCATGCGCGCTACATCTTGTTCGCGTCACTCTATCACTACCTGAATATAGGGTGCAATCACCTCTGCCGCCAGACGCGAGCAGCCACCGGACCCGACTGCTAACATGCTGTTCTTGTTGAAAACCGTGGCGACTGGTGCATCATTTCCGAAAACAACCACGATTGAGGTGATGAATGAGTGACTCCGAAACCGAGCTGATGCTGAAAGGCTACGGGCTGACCACGGCCGAATTCTTCTACCGGATGCCCGACTTCAAGAGCGTGCTCAACACGTTCGTCTGGCAGGACTACGATCTCGCGCCCGACCATCCGCGGCTGTTCGGGTTCATCGAGTTCTGGCAGGAGAGCATCGAGGGGGCGCTCCATTCGGTGCGCTTCAGCCACCGCAAGATGATCGCGCCCGGCGAGTGGCGCAACGTCACCGGCGAGTTCACCCTGCACTAGGCG
>CAYTBD010000539.1:0-1678 GCA_964435755.1 uncultured Rhodobacterales bacterium | reverse complement strand
CCACGTCCACCATTTCGAGGACGAATGCGGCTACAGGGAGAGGCGGCCGCGATCATCGGCGACGCGCAACACCCGATCGGGCCGGGCGACTTCCTCGGCTACCGCAGGGAGGCATCGCCCATTCGATCTGACCGGCAGCGGCACGTTCCGCTGCATCGTCGCAGGACAACGCCTGCCGCACGACGTGGGCGACTATCCGCGGCTCGGCAAACGGATCTACGGCAACGGGGCCTGCCCTGGAACCTGGTCGATCACGCCGCGATCGAGAAACCGGCGGCCGGCTTCAAGAAGTAGCCGCGCCGCCTTGCCTTCCCGCGGCGGACAGGCGAACACCGGCGGAGTGCAGCACCGGAGAAGACCGATGGACATTCGCGCGATCGTCATGGGGCTCGCCTTCGCCCTCATGTGGTCGTCGGCCTTCACGTCGGCCCGCATCATCGTGGCCGACGCGCCACCCATCACCGCGCTGGCCATCCGCTTCCTGATTTCCGGCCTCATCGGCGTCGGCATCGCCTGGATGCTGGGGCAGACATGGCGGCTCACGCGCGGCCAGTGGCGTGCGACCATCGTCTTCGGCATCTGCCAGAACGCGCTCTACCTCGGGCTCAACTTCGTCGCGATGCAGACGATCGAGGCGTCCCTCGCCGCGATCATCGCCTCGACGCTTCCGCTTCTGGTCGCGCTCGCGTCATGGGTGCTGTTCCGCGAAACCCTGCGTCCACTGGGCATCGCCGGGCTTGTCGCGGGCTTCGCGGGCGTCGCGCTGATCATGGGATCGCGCCTGTCGGGCGGGGTCGACCTTTTCGGGGTCGTGCTCTGCGTGCTCGGCGTCCTCGCGCTCACGCTGGCGACCCTCTCGGTGCGCGGCGCCTCTTCGGGCGGGAACGTCCTGATGATCGTGGGCCTTCAGATGCTCATCGGCAGCGCCGCGCTCTCCGGGGTCGCGGTCGCGACCGAGGAGTGGGCGGTCGACTGGTCGTGGCGCCTCGTGGCCGCCTTCGTCTACACCACCCTCGTCCCCGGCCTCGCGGCGACGGTGGTGTGGTTCATGCTGGTGAACCGCATCGGCGCCACGCGCGCGGCGACCTTCCACTTCCTCAACCCGTTCTTCGGCGTGGCCATCGCAGCGCTCCTGCTCGGGGAGCGGCTCGGGCCGCTCGACCTCATCGGCGTCGGGATCGTGATGCTGGGCATCCTCGCCGTGCAGCTTTCGCGCCAGCGCCCGGTGCCGAGACCCGTCGCCGTGACGCCCGAGACCTGATCAGCCGATAGCGCCCCGCATTCCGCCGGTCTGCGCCCGGTCGAGCAGCAGGTGGTCGAGGATCACGCAGGCCGCCATCGCCTCGCCCACCGGCACCGCGCGGATGCCGACGCAGGGGTCGTGGCGGCCCTTGGTGACGATCTCGGTTTCGTCGCCGGCCTTGGTGATCGTCTTGCGCGGAGTCAGGATCGACGAGGTCGGCTTGACCGCGAAGCGCACCACGACGTCCTGCCCGGTAGAAATCCCCCCAAGAACGCCGCCTGAGTGGTTGGAACTGTATTGCGGCCCGTCCGGCCCCATCGTGATTTCATCTGCGTTGTCGCGGCCCGTCAGGGCAGCGGCCGCCATGCCTTCGCCGATCTCGACGCCCTTCACAGCATTGATCGACATCATCGCGGCGGAAAGATCGGTATCCAG
>CAYTBD010000538.1:0-1711 GCA_964435755.1 uncultured Rhodobacterales bacterium | reverse complement strand
TGGATCGCGCCAGCCGAGTTCAAGTCAGTATTGATCCCGTTTGCAGCGCCCTCGAGACCCGGGCGGATCGCCAGGATCACCGCGAGGCCGAGGCCGACGAGAGCTGCGGTCAGGACGACCCAGTCGACCGTGACGGCGCCGGATTCGTCGTTCTTGAAGTTCTTCCAAAGTGTGAACAGTTTCATGTGTCCCTCCGTTCAATTAACGCTCAGTTTCAAGCCGTAACGCGGTCGGGACATTCACTCTGTCTTGCCCTGTGCGCCTTGGCATGACTGCATATGGCCCCCGAATATGGGCGAGACTTTGGCGCGGTTCGTACCTTTTTGTAGTGACCTGAAAAATCCGCGATAAACACCGCAACGCGCTGATAAGCATGGGAAAATATAGCGCCAAAGATCCGGTCCGCCGCGACTCTCGGGCCGAAGTTGGCCGCCTGGTTCACGCTTTGGGAACAATGGCGGGTGCAGGACTGGTTTTGAACGGCGTTTTCTGCAAGCATGCGCGCAAGGAATTCGAGGCGAGCAGAAAGCCCATGTTTACCGTGCGACTCGCGGCGATCGCATTCGCGGCGCTTCTGGCCGGTCCGGCCGTGGCGGACGACCCCGCGCCGTTTCCCGAGTTTTCCTTCAAGCGCGTGAAACCGCCGGAGCCCGGGGCGGCCAACCGCATCACCGTCCAGATCACCGAGCCGTCCTTCATGCTGCGTCCGCCCCGCGCCGCGGGCCGGCAGGGCGAGGACGCGGCGGCGCCGGTTCCCGATCCGGGGGAGGGCATCGGCGCGCTGGCGTGGTTCTGGGACGCCGTCTCTCCAAGCCTCGTGAACGCGAGCCCGGGGCGGCTCGAGGATGCGGTGGTGGCCCTGTCCCGCGCGCCGGCGGGCAGAGGCGCGCCACAGCCGCGACTCGAGACGCTCCGGGCCATCGCGGACCGGCACGCGATCGAGATCCTGTCGTCCACCGTCGGCACGCGCGTCTCGCCGGCGCTGGTGCTCGCCGTCATTTCGGTGGAATCCGCGGGACGGGGCGGGGCGGTCAGCCACGCCGGCGCGCAGGGCCTCATGCAGCTCATGCCCGCGACGGCCGCCCGCTTCGGCGTCTCCGACTCCTTTCAGGCGGGGGAGAACATCCGCGGCGGGGTCGCCTATCTCGACTTCCTCCTGCGGGAGTTCGGCTACGATCCTCTTCTCGCCATCGCCGCCTACAACGCCGGAGAGGGCGCGGTCCGCGAACACGCGGGCGTGCCGCCCTATGCCGAGACGCGGGACTACGTACCGAAGGTGCTTGCCGCGTGGCTGATCGCGAAAGGGCTCTGCCAGACGCCCCCGGAGCTGATCACCGACGGCTGCGTCTTCGTGCGCGGACGCGGGGGCTGATCGCAGGGCGGGAGGCCAGGGCCTCCGTTCAGACGATCGTGGCTTCCGTCGCGGCCCGCAGGTCGTCCTCGGTCACGCCGTCGGCCAGTTCCACGATCCTGAGGCCGCCCTCGACCACGTCGAGCACGCCGAGGTTCGTGATGATCCGGTCCACGACGCCCGCGCCGGTGAGCGGCAGCGTACATTCCTTCAGCACCTTCGACTCGCCGGACTTGTTGGTGTGGTCCATCACGACGATCACGCGCCCCACGCCGGCCACGAGGTCCATCGCCCCGCCCATGCCTTTGACGAGCTTGCCGGGGATCATCCAGTTCGCGAGGTCGCCATTTTCCGCCACCT
>CAYTBD010000537.1:0-1712 GCA_964435755.1 uncultured Rhodobacterales bacterium | reverse complement strand
ATCCGATCGAGCGGCGCGGCGTGCCGCGCACCCCGCAGGAGATCCAGAACCGGCTGAACGAGATCAGCTTCAACGGCAGCCTGCTGAAAGAACTGCGCGCGATCGACTTCGTCGACCGGCTGATCGACGAGGGCGTGCTCTCGACCGACCACTACCGCTCTGTGCGCGTGCATATCGTCGAGAACCAGGCCGCGCTGAAGCCGCTCGGCGCGTCCTCCAAGATGAACGCCGAATGGGCCTTTCTCACCCATCTGCGGGATCTCGGCCGGCAGACAGCCGCCGATTGGCTCGACGCGACGTGGGAGGCGATCGGGGAGCGCTCCAGCGTCGATCTGCGCGCGATGTTCCAGGGGATCGGCGCGCAGCACCAGGGCTGAAGGCCGACGGCCGTCAGTCGCCGGACGTGCGAGGCTCCGGCGGAGCGGGATAGCCGCGGTGGAGCGACCAGAAGTTGACGTCGAGCCGGCGCATCGGGCGCCGCTCGCCGCCCGGCGGCACGCGATGGCGCAGCGCCAGCACGATGTCCGAGACAACCGCCGGATTGTCGCGGAAGTAGCTGTGCCCGAGTGCGGGCCGGGCCTCCTCCACGCCGATGAAATGGACGTTGCCGATGCGCGAGAAGGTCTCGCGCAGGGATTGGGTCACATCGTCGGGGCGGATGCGGCCGAACCGCTGTCCCGAGAGCAGCGTCTGCGCCAGCCCGAGCGGCCCGTCGCCCGGGTTGAGATAGACGTTGATCTGCTCCAGAGCCGGGCCGAACTGCTCTGCGACAAGCCGCTGCTGCATGATCCCGAAGTCGAGATCGGGCGCCGACAGGATCAGGGTGCCGAGCTTCAGCGACGTCCGCGGCACCCGTCCTGCCGCCCGCTCGGCGATGGCCAGCTCACGCAGGGCGCTCGTGGCCACATCGGTGCCGCGGCTGTGGGCGATCACGTTGATCCGTTCGAGCCCCGGTGTGACGGCGAGCATTCGTAGCGTCCGCTTGAGATGGAAGATCGTGAACTCGCCCGACTCGCGGTCCCTGAAATAGCCGAAGAGCCCGGTATTGCCGGAAGGCCAGGAATAGAGCAGCGGCACGCCCGGCCGCCCGGCCCAGTGCCACAGATTGGCCAGCGTGCCCTGCGCCTCCTCGAAGGTCGTCGCCACGCCGTGAACGTAGACGGTCACCTCCCGTCGCTCGGTGCGGGCGAGGGCGGCCGCGATCTCGTCGCGGAACGCCGCGGCCTTCGCATCCCACGCGGCCTGCGCCTCGGGCAGCGTGCGCACCCGGCCGTTCGCGACGTCGAAGGGCAGCGGGGTGGCCGGGAACCGCACCGTCTCGGTCACCGCGACCGGCGTGAGGCGGATCCTGCCCCGCCCGCCGTCGCCGCCGCTTCGGGCGACGAGGGCCGGCCAGTCGAGTTCTTCGCCGAACTGCACTTCCGACTTCCCGAACACCATCTCCGCCGAGCGTTCGGCGCCGTAGGGCCGCTCCGGAGGCGCCCCGTCGAGGCGCGCGCGGTCTGTCACGAACCAGATTTCGGGCCGCGCGGTGCGCACTGCCGGCGCCACTTCGGCGACCGGATAGCTTTCGGGGTCGGCGTAGACGTTGGGCACTTCGGAGAGTTCCGGGCCGCCGCAGGCGGCGAGCGGGAGGAGCAGCGCAAGCGCGAGACGTAATCGGCGGAACATGCGACCCGCTCCTTTGCGATGGGGGCATTTGCAGCATTTCT
>CAYTBD010000536.1:0-1724 GCA_964435755.1 uncultured Rhodobacterales bacterium | reverse complement strand
GATCTTCGCGCGGTCGACATTCTCCTCCTGCGCCGCGACGATCTTGCCCTTGATGTCTGTCAGGAGCGAGGTGATCGACTCCGAGGCATTCCGCGCGACGGCGACCGAGCTTTCGCCGAGGGACAGGCTGTTCTTGATGGCCTTGAAGCCGGCCACATCGGATTCCATGACTTTGGAAATCGCCCAGATCGCCGAGTTGTCCTTCGCCGACGCGATCGTCTTGCCGGTGGAAATCTCGTTCTGTGTCTGGGCCAGATTCTGGTTGATCGAGCGCAGGGTCTGGAGCGCCGTCATGGCGCCGGGGTTCGTCAGGATACTCGTCATGTGATGGTCCTCACTTTGAACGGCGGTTTCCGCCGCGTTTCGGATCCGGCCGGTTCGGCCGGCGTTCGAACGCCGTTCTGAACGCTGCGGAGATCCGATCCGATCCCGCGCCATCCCCGAGGATGCGCCACGACCCTCGCCCGAGCGCCTTAACAAACCACGAAGAGCCCTGCGGCAACCGCGGACACTTTTTCCTATCCGGGCTCAGCGCAAATGCCCGTCGTCAAACCGCGGCGCCGACATCGCCACCCGCTCCCCTTCTGCGGTGTAGGTCTCCGACGCGCGAACCTCGCCGAGTTCCCTCATGCGCCGGCGCACCGATCGCACCCCGCGGATGCCCGCCTGAAGGAGAGCCGCGTTGCGCGCGCATGCCAGCCGGAGGCGGCGGAGAACTTCGTCCGGAGGCGTGTCGCCGGCCAGCGCCGTTCCGATCCTTTCGATCTCTGCGAGGTCGCTGCCAACGGACGTCACGTCTCCCTCGAGGAGTCGCTTGCGCTGGGTCTCCAGCAACTCGATGAGTGCCAATGCGGGACTTCCTGTCGCATCAGTCATCGGAGCGCGCCTTCAGGGCCTGAAAGATGCTTTCGGCCAGACCGATCCCGCCCGCCTCGGCCATCTCCCGCGCGTGAATGTCTCGCAGGAACGATGAGAACTGCTCCTCTCCCACACCGCCCCCAAACGCCCCGGAGTCGGCAATCCCGCTCTCCTTCAGCATCAGTGACAGGAAGTTCGCCTCAAGCTCCAGCGCAGCGCGGCGAAGCGCGGCGTCGCCTCCCCGGTCGGGTGGAACTGCGACGCCCGCAGGATTGTCGATCGGCTGGATCATCAACATCGCTCCAAATCGCTGTATTCCAGCGCCGACATGCCGTCTTCCGGTAAAGATGCGGTAACCACCGTGAGGCAATCTCCGCCCAATTGAAGGCAGAAGGCCGGAACGCGTGAACGTCGCAAATCCATTGGAATTCCCGGGCGCACTTACCTCCTCGGCAGGAATGCGGCCGACCGGCAGCGTGACCCGCTCGCCCACGGATGCTTTTGCAGACGCGTATTTCTCGGACCCCTCGACAGAGTCCGACACCGGTATCGGCGCGCCCCTCCCGGGACAGGTGCTCGTACCGGCGCCGGAGCCCTCCGGTGGCGATCCGCGCTTGACCGGTATCCGTGGCAAAATTTCGGAACCGTACCCCGAAACCGGAATGCCCTCTGGCGACGTTCTGGACCTGGAAACCAAGCCTCTGCTGGCTCAAGATGCCATGCGGCTCGATCAGGGGACGCCCGCTGGACGGCCGATCATCGTCGCCGCTGACCTGCCGCAGGGCCAGTCCGCGACGATCCTCTCCGCGACCCTGGGCGAGAGGTCTTCCGATGGCCCTGTTCCCGATCACTCCCTCACGGCGTCG
>CAYTBD010000535.1:0-1726 GCA_964435755.1 uncultured Rhodobacterales bacterium | reverse complement strand
TGCGCGCCGACGGCCACGACATCCGCAGGCTGGACCTGGGCGGGGGGCTCGGCATTCCCTACGAACGCTCGAACGCCGCGCCGCCCCTGCCCACCGAGTACGGCGCGCTCATCAAGCGCACGGTCGGGCATCTGGGCTGCGAGGTGGAGATCGAGCCCGGCCGCCTCATCGCCGGCAACGCGGGCATCCTCGTCGCCCGCGTGATCTACGTGAAGGCCGGCGAGGGCCGGGACTTCCTGATTCTCGACGCCGCGATGAACGACCTGATCCGCCCGGCCATGTACGACGCCTGGCACGACATCGTGCCCGTCCGGGAAGCCGCGCCGGGGGCCGAGCAGGCGCCTTTCGACGTGGTGGGCCCGGTCTGCGAGACGGGCGACACCTTCGCCCGCGGCCGCATGCTCCCGCCGCTCGCCGAGGGCGACCTCGTGGCCTTCCGCTCCGCCGGGGCCTATGGCGCGGTGATGGCGAGCGAGTACAACACCCGCCCCCTGATCCCCGAGGTTCTGGTGAAAGAGGATCAATTCGCCGTCATCCGGGCGCGGCCATCGTTTGACGAGATCATAAACCGAGATAGTGTTCCCCAGTGGGTATGACCCCGCACCGTCCGGATGCTTGCATCCGGCAAACCAACCGAAAGGTCGCATGTCCGACCAAGGCAGCACCACGCAAGACGCGCTGAAGCGCCTGATCTGGCCCCTGCGCCTGACCCGCGCCGGAATGGTCGCGGAGCGTGTGACGCGGTCCTTCTGGCCGCTCTGGTCACTCGTTTTCGCGGGAATCGCGGCCGTCGCCTTCGGGGCCGTCCCGGCCCTCGGCCCGACGGGAACCTGGATCGCCGGGGGCATCGGTCTCGCCCTTCTCGTCTGGACGCTGATGCGTGGGATCGCCACGTTCCGCATGCCCAGCCGCGAGGATGCGATGGACCGGCTGGACCGCACCATGCCCGGACGGCCCATCACCGCCCTTCGCGACACGGTCGCCGTCGGCAATTCCGACCCCGCGACGCAGTCGGTCTGGGACGTGCATGTCGCCCGCATGGCCGCCCGCGCGGCCGAGGCGCGGGTGCCGGAGCCGGATCTGCGCCTGTCGGCGCGCGACCCCTACGCCCTGCGCTATGTCGCGGCGACCGCACTGGCCATGGCGCTTGTGTTCGGCACACTGGGCCGCGTGTCCGAGGTTGGCGACGCCGTCGGGCTCGGACCGGGCGCCGCGTCGGCCTCGGGTCCGTCCTGGGAAGGCTGGGTGGAGCCTCCGATCTACACCGGGCTTCCATCGCTCTACCTCAACGACATCACGGCCGAAGGATTCGAGACTCCGCAAGGCAGCCGCATCAGCCTGCGCTTTTACGGCAACCCCGAGGACATCACGGTCACGTCCACCCTCGGCCCGCCCCCGCCGGGGGAAGATAGCGGCGCGACACAGACGCTGATCGTCGAACGCTCGGGCGCGCTGACCGTCTTCGCGCCCTCCGGCACGCAATCCTGGGATATCTCCGTCCTGCCCGATGCCGCGCCTGCCGTGGCGCTGGAGGGGGAGTTGAGCGGCGAACCCCCGGGCCAGATGCAACTGACCTTCACCGCCTCCGACGATTACGGGGTGTCCTCCGGTACGGCGAGCTTCCGCCTCGATCCGGACGCCGCCGAGCGGCGATACGGCCTCGCGGTGGAGCCGGAACCGCGCGAGGCACTGACGCTCGATCTGCCCATGCCCTTCCGTGGCAGCC
>CAYTBD010000534.1:629-1727 GCA_964435755.1 uncultured Rhodobacterales bacterium | reverse complement strand
CGGCCCTTCGGGCCCGATCCCTTGATCTGCGCAAGGTCGAGACCCCGGTCCTTCGCGATCCGGCGGGCGAGGGGGGAGGCGAAGATGCGCGCGCCGCTGTCGCTCCGGGGCGCGGGCGGGGCGGATGCCACCGGCGTCGCCTCGGTCTCGCCGCGGCCGTAGCCGCCGGCGGGGGCGGTGTCTTCCGAGGGGCCGGCGGGGGCCGCGTGCGAGGAGGCGTCGCGGTCCTTCGGCTCGGGGCCGGTGTCGATCTCGGAGGCGGATTCGCCCTCGCCCAGAAGGACGGCGATGGCGGTGTTCACCTTGACGCCTTCGGTGCCCTCGGCGACGAGGATCCTGCCCACGGTGCCTTCGTCCACCGCCTCGAACTCCATCGTCGCCTTGTCGGTCTCGATCTCGGCGAGGAGGTCTCCGGCGGACACCTCGTCGCCTTCCTTGACGAGCCATTTCGCCAGCGTGCCTTCCTCCATCGTGGGCGAGAGGGCGGGCATCAGAATCTCGGTGGGCATGGTCTCACTCCTCCTCCAGGACGATGCGGTCGAAGGGCGCCGTCGGGCGGCCCCCCTCCGCGCGCGTCCTGAGCGCGTTGTCGATCTCGCGGGCATGGGCCGCGATCCAGTCGTAGGCGGTCCGGTGGCCCCGGCCGCCCGTCAGCCGGACGCCTTCGGCGATCACCGCGTCGGGGACGAACCCGACAAGGCGCCGGTCGGCGTCGCCGGTCGCGACCCGGTAGGCCTCCCGCGCGGCGTCCCGGCCGAGGACGTCCATCACGGGATCTCCTCGATCATGACGCGGCCCCAGGGCTGCGTGACGAAGCCTCCCGTCTCGCGCGCCGTGACCGCGCCGAGGATCTTGGAAAGGTTCCGCTCGATCCAGGCGCGGCGCGCCGGTTCGTCGGCGGTGGCGCCGACCTCCTCGTCGAGCATGTCGCCGGGCACGGTGATCCGGTAGCGGGTCTGCGCGCCCTCGAGGCGGAGGATATAGTCGTCGCCGCGGCGTTCGATGGGGGGAGGCTCTGCCATGCGCTTACCTGTAGGTCACGGCGTGGACGGCCTCGATGACCTCCTTCGTGGTCACGAGCGCCAGCTTCTCGAGGTT
>CAYTBD010000534.1:0-619 GCA_964435755.1 uncultured Rhodobacterales bacterium | reverse complement strand
TAGGGCATCGGCACGTCCTTGCCGGCGCAGTTGATCACCGGCGCGTCGAGCCAGTCGAACGCCTCCTGCATCAGCACGGAACTGATGTAGTTGCCCACCGATCCTTGCGGGAAGCCTTCCTCCACGGTCACGCAGCGGTTGGTCTTCTTCACGCTCTCGATGACCGTCGCGGTGTCCATCGGGCGGAGCGTGCGAAGGTCGATCACCTCGGCCTCGATGCCGTCCCCGGCCAGCGCCTCGGCGGCTTCGAGCGCGTAGGTCATGCCGATGCCGAAACTCACCAGCGTCACGTCCGCGCCCTCGCGCCAGATCCGCGCCTTGCCGAACGGCACCGTCAGGTCGTCGACCTGCGGCACCTCGAAGGAGCGGCCGTAGAGGATCTCGTTCTCGAGGAAGATCACCGGGTTCGGATCGCGGATCGCCGACTTCAGAAGCCCCTTCGCGTCGGCGGCCGAATAGGGCATCGCGACCTTGAGGCCGGGGATCTGCGAATACCACGCCGCGTAGTCCTGGCTGTGCTGCGCGCCCACCCGGGCCGCGGCGCCGTTGGGGCCGCGGAACACGATCGGGCAGCCCATCTGGCCGCCGGACATGTAGAGCGTCTTGGCCGCCGAGTTGA
>CAYTBD010000533.1:0-1728 GCA_964435755.1 uncultured Rhodobacterales bacterium | reverse complement strand
CCCACGCGCTTGGCCGCCCGCCGGATGCGATCCAGCGTGGCCACCGACGTGCCGCCGAATTTCATCACAAGGATCGGCATGTCCGCCCGTCGTCCCCCGCGTGCCCGCACCGCGCGCCTGATAGGCGAGCGGTGCCACCTGCGCAAGGGGCGGCCGCATGCCCTCGACGGCGCGGCGCGATGACTTCCGGCATGAGTGCCATGGAATCCCCACGCCGTCGCGATCGCCCTCATGCCGCCGATCGAGGACGCCGCCGGGCATCTCCTGGCCCGCGCCGGATCCGGCCGTCCCGCAGCGCGACAGCCCGGGCGCGCGGCCCGGGCCTCGCCGTCCGGTTCCGGTCTCTCAGACCGAGGCGCGCTTTTGGCGCAGCGCGGCGAGTCCGCCGAGGCCGCCCAGCAGAAGCAGCGCCGAGGCCGGCAGCGGCACCACCGAGACCGCGATGTCGTCGACGGAGAAGCCGTCGTTGATCACCGGCTCGCCGTTCCTGGTGTTCGACAGCATGATCATCGCGTCGCTGACCGCGAAGCCGAAATCCACGACCACGAGCTTCTGGTTGCCGTTCGACTTGCCGCTGAAGACGGCGGGCGTCATGCCGTCGGCCGAAACCGCGATCGTCGCGCCGACGTCCGTCGCGTCGGTCAGCGTGAAGATGATCTTGTCGAACATCCGGCCGATGTCGACGGCCCACGCCATGCCCCAGGTGTCGTTGCTGTCGAGGAACTGGTCGAACGCCGCGTCCCCGGTCAGGTCGTCCGTCGTGCTCGACCGGCCATAGACCGTCCCCTCGCGGATGGCGAGCTGCGTTCCGTCGAGGTCCGGGTCCGGGTCCGTCACCGTCCCGCCCGAACCGGTCCCGCCCAGCGTCGTGAACGTGCCCACGTTCGTGTCGAAGCCGGGGGCCGGGCTTGGCCCGCTGGCGACGTTCCCCACGCCGTAGCTCTCGAAATCCTCCACGACGGTCGTGCCGAGCGTGCCGAGTTCCGCGTTGTAGCCTGCCGCCGTGAATTCGCCGATCGTGACCGACGCGGCCTGACCGGCACCCGGCAAGACCGCGCAGGCGGCCGCAGCCGCCAGAAGTTTCCACGTCATCAAAAATCCCCACTCGTACGTTTACACGCCAACACGCGACATGCGCGCGGCCCGACTGTCCTAGCAGGCCGCGCCGGAAAATGAACCGGAGATGAACTTTATCGCCGCAATCCCGGCCCCGGCGGAAACGATCGGCGTCGGCGGCGGCGTCTGTCTTCGACACGGCGTCCGTCCCGCGCCCGCCTGCCGTGTTGCCGAACCTCGTCCCCGGTGGTCTAATGCGGCCCCAAAGAACAAAGGACGAGCAGCATGGCCGACGACCTTCTCTCCCCCGGACCCTCGGACACGACCTACGACGCCTCCTCGATCGAGGTGCTCGAAGGGCTCGAACCCGTCCGCAAGCGGCCCGGCATGTATATCGGCGGCACCGACGAGCGCGCGCTCCACCACCTTGTCGCGGAAGTCCTCGACAACGCGATGGACGAGGCCGTCGCGGGGCACGCGAACCGCATCGAGGTGGAGCTTCACGCCGACCACTCCGTCACAATCCGCGACAACGGCCGCGGCATCCCCGTCGACCCGCACCCCAAGTTTCCCGACAAGTCCGCGCTCGAGGTCATCCTCTGCACGCTCCACGCGGGCGGCAAGTTCTCCGGCAAGGCCTACCAGACCTCCGGCGGCCTCCACGGTGTCGGC
>CAYTBD010000532.1:697-1730 GCA_964435755.1 uncultured Rhodobacterales bacterium | reverse complement strand
ATCACCCCCCGTCCCTCTCGAACCGCGCGCCGAGCGCCGTCATCAGATCCTCGAACACCGGGAACGACGTCATGATCGGGCCCGTGTCGTCGACGGTCACCGGCCGCTGCGCCGCCATCCCGAGACACAGAAAGCTCATCGCGATGCGGTGGTCGAGTCGGCTTTCGCAGGTCGCTCCCCCGGGCACCCCGCCCGGCCCCAGACCGTGGACGATCAGCGTGTCCGCGTCCTCCTCCACGCGGACGCCGCAGGCCTCGAGCCCCCGCGCCATCGCGTCGATCCGGTCGCTCTCCTTGACGCGCAGCTCCTTCACGCCGCGCATCACCGTCCGCCCGCCCGCGAAGGCCGCGACAACCGACAGGATCGGGTACTCGTCGATCATCGAGGGCGCGCGGTCGGCAGGCACCTCGACGCCGCCCATCGCGGGAGAGTAGCGCACCCGGATGTCGGCCACCGGCTCTCCCGCCTCTTCGCGCAGGGTCTCCAGCGTCAGGTCCGCGCCCATCTCGACAAGCGTGGTGAAGAGCCCCGTCCGCGTCGGGTTCTGCCCGATGTTGCGCACGACGATGTCGGAGCCTTCCACGATGAGCGCGGCACAGACCGGGAACGCCGCCGAGGACGGATCGGACGGCACCGCGACCCGCTGCGGGCGCAGCTCGGGCCGGCCCGCGAGCCGGATCACCCGGCCCTCGCCCGTGTCCTCGGTCGCGATCCCGGCGCCGAAGCCCGCCAGCATCCGCTCGGTATGGTCGCGCGTCGCCTCGCGCTCGATCACCACCGTCTCGCCCGGCGCGTTGAGGCCGGCGAGCAGCACCGCCGACTTCACCTGCGCCGAGGGCACCGGCACCGCGTAGCGCACCGGCACGGGCTCGGCCGCGCCCACCACCGTCATCGGCAACCGCCCGCCCGCGCGCCCGTAGGCCCGCGCTCCGAAAAGCGCCAGCGGCTCGGTGACGCGTCCCATCGGCCGCTTGCACAGCGACGCGTCGCCGGTGAACGTGGCGGTGATCGGAGAGGTCGCCATCGCCCCCAT
>CAYTBD010000532.1:0-687 GCA_964435755.1 uncultured Rhodobacterales bacterium | reverse complement strand
CTGTCCCCGAGTTGCCGCAGTCGATCACGCGGTCGGGCTCGGCGAAGCCGCCCACGCCCACGCCGTGAACGGTCCATGCCCCTTCTCCGGTCCGCGCGACCTCGGCGCCGAAGGCCCGCATCGCCGCGGCGGTATCGAGAACGTCCTGCCCTTCGAGAAGGCCCGTCACCCTGGTCTCGCCCACCGTCAGCGCCCCGAGGATCAGCGCGCGGTGGCTGATCGACTTGTCGCCCGGCACGCGCACCTCGCCTGTCAGAGGCGCCGCGCGGCACGAGGTCATCGGAACGGGGGGGCCGTGTGCGGACATGGTCGCCTCATCCTTCATCGGTCCGGGTGATAGACGAGCCGGCGAACACCGTCCATGGCCTGCTTCATCTCGGCCCAAATACTCCCGCCGGAGGCGGTCCCGGCCTCAGAGCCGCCGGAACGTCAGGTAATGCGGCACCCGCCCCTCCCGCAGCGCCTTCTGCTCGTAGCGCGTGGGGATCCAGTCGGACCACGGTTCGCGCCAGTCGCGCGGCCCCTCGGCCCGCCAGCCGAATCCGTGCCGGGGCACCTCCTCCAGCGTCTGGCGCACATAGTCGGGAATGTCGGTCGCCACCCGCAACTCGGCCCCGCGGCGCATCACCCGCGCGAGGGGTTGCAGATGCTCGGGCGTCACGAAGCGGCGGCGGTGGTGCTTCTTCT
>CAYTBD010000531.1:0-1730 GCA_964435755.1 uncultured Rhodobacterales bacterium | reverse complement strand
GTCGGCGCAGGTATGGCTGCGATAGGCGTGCATGGAGGTCCCCCGGAGCGGGCTGTGTCAGGTCCGCGCCGATACACCGCCTCAGGGCGTGGAAGTCAAGGGACGCCGTCCAGCCCGCGCCGGCACGCCATCCGGCACGGCGAGCGCGAACACGCATGCCGCGTCGCCCAGCGCCTCGCAGGCCATTTCGGCACAGGTCGTCTCGGGGTGAACGAGCGCGCGGAACTGCCGCTCGAAAAGGCCCGCGTGGTAGAAGCAGAGCGGCCGGTTCGCCCGCTCCCCCCGGATCAGCGGGTTGTCGTGGATCGCGAAGCGCGCGGCGTTCTCGATCTCGAACTGCCCGCTTCCCGCGAAGGTCCAGGCCTGCTGCTCGGTCCGCCGCGACAGGAGCCAGGCCGCCGCGGATGTCGGCATCCGGGCGAGAAGCTGGCGTCCCCGCCCCGTCAGCCGGTGATCGAGGATGAACTGCGCCGCGCCCTCCCCCGCGCGCTTGCCGATCGCGTCGGCGTCGTCCGGCCAGAGCCGCCGCACCGCCGCGTGCAGCCGCGCGGCCTTTTCCTCGCGCACCGGCTCGTCGACGTCCGGCAGGCGATGGATCTGCGCGTCGCGAAGCGCCTCGTCGACCGCGTCGCGGCCGATCATGGCCTCGACCGCCGTCGCGAGCTGAAGAATGACCATGGGGCTGATGAAGCCCAGCCTGTGAGGCCGTCGGAGGAGTCCTGCGGTCGGAGCAACCATGTCCAGTGTTCTTTACGTTTCTGTCGGCAGCGGTCCCGTCGTCGCGGTTACAATAGTGAACAAAATCATCCCTTCCTGACGCAACTCAAAAGCGCAGGAAAAAATGTAAACCGTTCCTGACAGTCAGGCGGA
The DNA here is from genome assembly GCA_964435755.1 of uncultured Rhodobacterales bacterium. Classification (GTDB taxonomy): domain Bacteria; phylum Pseudomonadota; class Alphaproteobacteria; order Rhodobacterales; family Rhodobacteraceae; genus DAINOF01. The sequence goes on along the minus strand of CAYTBD010000531.1, from coordinate 860 downwards.
GGAAAGCTCGAACCGGCAGGCGACCGCGCCGCAGGCGCAGCACGCGGCCTCCCGGGCGCGGATACGGTCGCTCACGAGAACCCGGAACAGCCGCTCGAAGACGCCGCAATGCCAGCGGCAGAGCGGCCCGGCCGCGTATTCGCCGCGCACCACCGGGTTGTCGTGGATCAGGAACACCGGCGGCCGCCGGGACGCCACTTCGAACCGTCCCGACCCCGCGAAGGTCCATGCGTTCCTCTCGATCGCCCTGGCGAGCAGCGGCGCGGAGAGCGCCGCCGGCAGCGCCTTCAGCACCGCCTGCACTGGCCCGGGGATCCGGTGCGCGAGAATGTAGTCCGCCGTCCGCACACCGGCCTCCCAGGCGAGCGAGGGGGCGAGATCGGGAATCTCCGCGCGCATCGCCTGATGCAGACGCGCGACCGGTTCCTCGTCGATGAGGCCGGTCGTGTCGGGCATCTCGAAGACGCCCGCCTCGGCCAGAAGCTCGTCGCGCAGCGCCGCGCCGCCCGCCTTCTCGAGGAGCGGCAGAAGCTGGGTCAGCGCGTTCGGGCCGATCCGGCCATGGACGGCGGGCGACCCGGCGAGCGGAGCGGGCGACGTCACGGCCTCAGGTCTCCTCCATCTGCTCCCGGCTGCCGCCGCAGGCCATGACCTCTGCGTCACGCCCGCCGGCGCGCAACTCGGCGCCATTCGGCATTTTGAAACCTTGCGACCGGTCCGCCGCACGCTCCTTCATCTGCGCCTTGACCGCCTCGCGCCGCTCCTTGGCGCGGGCCGCGCGATCGGCGGCGGCGTCCCAGTCCTCCATCTGCGCCTCGGCGATGGTGCGCGTCTCGTCGAAGTCGAAATGCACGTTCTTC
>CAYTBD010000530.1:0-1730 GCA_964435755.1 uncultured Rhodobacterales bacterium | reverse complement strand
ATGCAGGCGACCGTGTTCGTGCCGATCACCCTCTGCGGCTTGGTGATGTCCACGTGCGGAAGCGCCGCCGCCGCCATGTGCAGCGCCTCGAGGGAGAGGTTCACCCCCGGCGCGATCACGCCCCCGATGTAGGCGCCGTCGGTGTCGACCACGTCGAAGGTCGTTGCCGTCCCGAAGTCGACCACGATCAGGTCGCCCCCGTGCCGGTCGAAGGCGCCCGCCGTGTTCACGAGGCGATCGGGCCCCACCGTCGTCCCCTCGTCCACGCGCGGCGGCACCGGGAGCAGGCACTCGGGCTTGCCCACGACGAGCGGCCGCGTGTCGAAATACCGGTCCGCCAGGACGCGCAGGTTGAAGACCACCCGCGGCACCGTCGACGAGATGATGACCTCTCCGATCGCCATCGGGATGCCCTTGTGCGCCATCAGCGTCGAGAGCCAGACATAATACTGGTCCGCCGTCCGCTGCCATTCGGTCGAGGTGCGGAAGGTCGCGAGGAAGCGCTCGCCGTCCCAGATCGAGAAGACGGTGTTCGTGTTGCCGGTGTCGATGCAGAGGAGCATGTCCCCTCCCCTTCAGAAATACACGTCCGCCGCCGGGATCACCTTCCGTCCCGCGCCGGTAATGAGCACGAGATTGCCGGCTTCGTCCACCGTGTCGAAGAGTCCGGTGATCTCGTCTCGCGCCGTGCGGGCGGTGATGATCTCGCCCAGCTTCGCCGCGTGCTGGAGCCAGTCCTCCCGGATCGCGTCGAAACCGAGCCGGTCGAGAATCGACTCCTCCGTCGCGTAGTGGCCGGCAAGGACGGTGAGGAAGGTCTCCGGGTCCACGTCCTCGCCGTGGTCGGCAAGGCACGCCGGCGGGAACAGCGCGTCGCCGGGCGTCTGCGGCACGGCAAGGAGGTTCACGCCGATCCCGATGGAGAGCCAGTCCACCGTTCCGCCCTTGCCCGTGCTTTCCAGCAGGATGCCCGCGACCTTGCCGCCGTTCAGCAGCACGTCGTTCGGCCATTTGAGCGCGAGAGAGGCGTCACGCACGTACATCGACAGCGTCGCGCGCAGCGCATTGGCCGCAAGGAACGACCGGAGCGCCGCCCAGGACGGATGCCCGCCCGGGCGCATCACCAGCGTGGCGGCGAAATTGCCCTCCGGCATCTCCCAGGCCCGGCCCCGGCGCCCGCGCGCCGCCGTCTGCCTGCGCGCCATGATCCATGTGGGCCGGTCGAGGCGGTCCGCGATCCGCGCGGCCTCGGCGTTGGTGCTGTCGACGGCGTCGAGCACGACGCGGTCGTAGCCGTCCGGCCAGAGGTCAGTCGACAAGGGTCGCCGCTGCGGCAGCCGCCGACCCCTCGACCCCGAACAGGTTCACGATGCCCACGACCATGATCGCCGCCGAGACGACGAGCATGCCCCAGAGGATCGGCGATCCGCCCCCGTCGAGGCCTTCCCGCTCTTCCCCGAAATACATGAAGAAGACGATGCGGAGGTAGTAGAACGCCCCGATCACCGAGGCGATCACCGCGAGAACCGCGAGCCAGACGAGATCAGCCTGCACGGCGGCGAGGATCACGTAGTACTTCGCGAAGAAGCCCAGGAACGGCGGCACGCCGGCGAGGCTGAAGAGCAGCACCAGCATCGCCATCGCCTGCGTCGGGTTCTTCTTCGAATACATGTTGAGGCTCGCGATGTCGGTCACCGGCTGGCCGTCCTTCTCCATCGACAGGATGAAGG
>CAYTBD010000529.1:0-1737 GCA_964435755.1 uncultured Rhodobacterales bacterium | reverse complement strand
CGGACGGACATGATCCAGCGGCTGATCTACGACCCGCAGGTGATGGAGGCGGTGGCCGAACATGCGCACGACAAGGGCGTGCGCGAGGACGTGGCCTTCGAGCGGGCGCGGCGTTACGCGCGGGAGATCGTGCCCGGGTTCAGCGCCTCGGTCTATTTCGGCTTCGCGGCGCGGTTCGGAAGATGGCTGTCGACACGGCTGTACGACGTGCGGGTGGACGGTGAGGGGCGGCTTCGCGAGATCGACCCCGACGCAACGGTTGTCTTCGTGATGAACCACCGGTCGAACATGGACTACGTGCTGGTCACCTACGTGGCGGCCGAATCCTCGCCGCTGGCCTATGCGGTCGGCGAATGGGCGCGGGTCTGGCCGCTCCGGTCGCTCATCCGGGCGATGGGAGGCTACTTCATACGGAGGCAGTACCGCACGCCGCTCTACCGGAAGGTCCTTGCGCGCTACGTGCAGATGGCGACGGGCGCGGGCGTCGCGCAGGCGGTGTTCCCGGAAGGGGGGCTGAGCCTCGACGGGCGCATCGGCGCGCCGAAGCTCGGACTCCTGACCTATCTCATCGCCGAATTCGACGTGGCTGGACGGGACATCGTCTTCGTGCCGGTGGCGCTCAACTATGACCGGGTGCTGGAGGACACGATCCTGATGCAGGCCGGACGGGGCGGCAAGCGACGGTTCCGCGGCTCGGCACCCGAGGCGATCCGGTTCACGCTGCGATATGTGCTGCGGCGGCTTACCGGGCGGGCCCACAAGATGGGTCGGGCAGGGGTCGCGTTCGGCGAGCCGTTGTCGCTCGCGGGGTTCCACGGGTCAAACGGCGGTGTCGCGACCGAGCGGCTGGCGGCGGAGCTGATGCGGAGGGTGCAGTCGGCGATGCCCGTGCTGCCGGTGCCGCTCGTGGCCGCGGTTCTCGCGAGGTGCGGGCCGATGGAGCGGGAGGCGCTCGACACCGCGGTCGCCGAGGCGGTGGATCGCCTCGAGGCGTCCGGTGCTCGGGTGCTCCTCGATGGCGACGACACAGTCGAGGAGGCGCTGACGATTCTGCGCCGTCGCGGTCTCGCGGGTGAGGGCGAGGGCGTCGTCGGGCTCGTGCCGGAACGGGCGGACATGGCGGCATATTACGCTGCGACCGTCGCACCGCTCCTCGATGAGGGTGCGGCGAAAGCGCTCGAACCGGAGCCTGAGACGACATAATATTTCAATTCATGCTCAATTCTGGTTGCAAAGTTTCACGGCGAAATTTATTTCAGAGACAAAGCCGCCGGTGATTCTGCATTGCGGCGATGACTCTGAGAGGATGCTGGCGTGATGGCCCTGGACACGACGAATGGACCGATGACCTACGACGCCGAGAAGAAAGACCTGTATGCAATGGGCGAAATGCCGCCGCTCGGTCACGTGCCGGCGAAGATGCACGCATGGGTTCTGCGGCAGGAGCGTCACGGCACGCCCGACAAGGCGCTGCAGCTGGAAGTCGTGGACGTCCCCGAGATCGACAGCCACGAGGTGCTGGTGCTCGTGATGGCGGCGGGCGTCAACTACAACGGCGTCTGGGCCTGCCTCGGCCAGCCGGTCAGCGTGTTCCTCGGCCACAAGGCGCCCTATGCGGTGATCGGCTCGGACGCCACAGGCATCGTCTGGGCGGTGGGCGACAAGGTGAAACGCTGGAAGGTGGGCGACGAGGTCGTCGTCCACTGCAACCAGGACGACGGCGACGACGAGGAATGC
>CAYTBD010000528.1:0-1742 GCA_964435755.1 uncultured Rhodobacterales bacterium | reverse complement strand
AAAGCGCCGCAAGACGATGATCCGCCGGCTGGACGCGCTTAGTCTGCCATATGAGATCGTCGAAGCCGTCGACGGTCGGGCAGAAGCCGAGGCTTTGGCTCACACGGTCGACAGGGAAGCGTTCGAGCGTAACACCGGCGGAGCGCTTCTTCCGGGAAAGATCGGTGTCTACCACTCGCACCTACGTCTTTGGCAGCGACTCGCAGACGCCAATGCGCCTGTCGCTCTGATCCTTGAAGACGACGTTGTCTTCCATGACGACTTTCTCGAAGCGCTCGACGCGGCCTTGTCCGTTGCCGCCCACTGGGATGTGGTGCGTTTCAACGCAATTCGTGCAAAGATACCGATATCTCAGGGGCTTGCGGGGAGTTACAGACTAAATGCTTACGTGGGGCCGTTCACCGGAAACGGCACTTACCTGATCCAACGAGAGACGGCGAAACGATTGTCTGAGGAGCTGCTTCCGATGACGCGTCCGCTCGACCATGAGCTTAACCGGTTCTTCGTCCACCGCTACCGCCAGCGCGGACTTGAGCCATGGCCCAGCCATGTCGATGACGAGGGCGAGAGCCAGATCACGGGAACGGCGTTCGCGGACGTGCGCAAGCACAAGCCTGCGCGCCGACTTCCATACTACCGCCTCAAGGCCGCCAACTACGTGCGGCGCGCGCTTCACCTTGCCGCCGAAGGGGCGCTTCTCCCATCGCGGCGCGACCTCGTGGCCGGATCATGACGGCGACCGGAGACGGAGTGGGCCATCGCGTCACGATCATCGTTCCGACCTACCGGGACTGGGCGCGGATGGCACTCTGTCTGCAGTCGCTTGCGATGCAGACCTATCCAGCATCGCTCACGCAGATTCTCGTGGTCAACAACGAGCCTGGGGACCCGCCGCCCCGCAACCTGTTTGTTCCGACGAACTGCCGGCTACTGGACGAACCGAGGAAGGGCTCCTACGCGGCTCGGAACGCAGCGCTCAAGGAAGCGACAGGCGACATCGTGCTCTTTACCGACAGCGACTGCAGGCCTGAGCCGGACTGGTGTGCGCAGGCGGTCGCGTTTCTTGCGACGCATAAAGAGGTGCGGCGCATGGGTGGCGACATCCGCCTCGGCACAAACGAGGGTCCAACGACGGTCGCCGACGTCTACGAAAGCGCATTCGCCTTCCCGATCCGGAAGTACGTCGGCCGCGGATGGGCGCCGACCGCCAACATGGGGGCGTGGCGGGACGCGTTCGACCGCGTCGGGACGTTTCAGGACGGATTCTATTCCGGCGGTGACGGTGAATGGGGCCGGCGCGCGCAGGAGCACGGTTTCGCCATCGGATACTGCCCGGAAGCCGTCGTGACACACCCCGCCAGATCACTCCGCGAGATCCTTAGAAAGCGCCGACGCATCAGCGGGGCGAGACTGCGCCGCCGGATCGAAGAACACGGGCGCGTGCCCGAGATGATCGGTTTCGTGTTCCGGGCGCTGCGCCGGCTGCTTCCGCCGACCTCGCCCGTCAAGCACCTGGTGCGACTCAAGTCCGCGCCGATCCGCCTTCGGTGGGCGGCGTACTTCTTCATCTAGTATCTACGCCTCGACAACGAGGTCACGCGCGCGCGGATCCTCTTCCTGAACGCGGAGCCTGAGCATCGATAGACACATGATCCACACGCTCGACCCGATCCGGCTGCCCGCGGACAGTGCGCTTGCCCGGGACCTGCCGCCGCGAGCACGGGACCCCGAGCATCCCGGCT
>CAYTBD010000527.1:0-1748 GCA_964435755.1 uncultured Rhodobacterales bacterium | reverse complement strand
TGGCGATGATCACCATCCATGGCCGCACGCGCTGCCAGTTCTACAAGGGCCGCGCAGACTGGGCCGCGATCCGGGCGGTGAAGGACGCCGTGTCGATCCCGGTGCTCGCGAACGGCGACATCGTGTCACCGGAGACGGCGCGCGCGGCGCTGACGGCGTCGGGTGCCGACGGGGTGATGATCGGGCGCGGCGCGCAGGGGCGGCCGTGGCTCCTCGCCGAGGTCGCGGCACGGCTGGACAGCCGCGCCACGCCCGCAGCCCCGACGGGCGCGGCCTTCGCCGAGATGGTGGCCGATCACTACGAGGCGTCGCTCTCGTTCTACGGGCGCGACCTTGGCGCGAAGGTGATCCGCAAGCATCTCGGCTGGTACATGGACACCGCGGGAACGCCGGCCCCGCTCCGCAAGGCGGTGCTGACCGGCGGCCCGCGCGAGGTGCTCGCGCGCCTGCCCCAAGCCCTCGCGCCGATGGCGGAGGCCGCATGACGGGCTTCGGAGACACCCTCTGGGCCTCGCTGCCGGTGCCGGGCTTCCTCCTCGATCCCGGCGATGTCATCGCCGAGGCGAACCCGGCGGCCGAAGCCTTTCTCAACGCCTCCGCGCGCTCGCTGAAGGGGGCGCCGGTCTTCGACAAGCTCGCCATCGACGCGCCGCTCGAGGACTCGTTCCGCCGGGTCCGCGCCGACCAGGCGCTGCTGTTCATCAACAACGTGGACGTCAGTTCCGGCGACAAGCCGCCCGTCCAGTGCAACATCCAGATCGCGCCGATGATCGGCATGCCGGGCTTCGTCCTGCTGCTGATGGAGAGCCGCTCCGTCGCCGACCGGCTGGGCCGTGCGCACTCGGTCACCTCGGCGGCGAAATCCGCGATCGGCATGGCCGAGATGCTCGCCCACGAGATCAAGAACCCGCTCGCAGGGATCACCGGCGCGGCGCAGCTTCTCTCGATGAACCTCGACGGCGAGGACCGCGATCTCACCGATCTCATCGTCGGCGAGACGCGGCGGATCGTGAAGCTGCTCGAACAGGTCGAGCAGTTCGGCAATCTCAGCCCGCCGGAGCGCAAGGCGGTGAACGTCCACGACCTGCTCGACCGGGCCCGGAAGTCCGCCAAGGTCGGCTTCGCCGCGAACATGAAGTTCGTCGAGGAATACGACCCCTCGCTGCCATCCACATGGGTCGACGGCGACCAGATGCTGCAGGTCTTCCAGAACCTTCTCAAGAACGCCGCCGAATCGGCGGGGAAGGCGGGCGGGACGATCCGCATCCGCACCTTCTACGAGATGTCGCTGAGGCTGCGGCGCAAGGACGGGAGCGGCGCCAGCCTGCCGCTCCAGATCGAGATCGTCGACGACGGGCCGGGCATTCCGCCCGACATCGCCCAGGACATCTTCGAACCCTTCGTCTCGGGGCGGGAGAACGGCACGGGGCTCGGCCTTGCGCTGGTCTCCAAGATCGTCTCCGAGCACGACGGCTGGGTTTCGGTGGACAGCGTGCCGGGGCGCACGGTGTTCCGCATCTCGCTTCCCGTCGCCCCCAAAGACCTCGGAGGTGAATGAATGGACGGCACGGTTCTGGTCGCCGATGACGACCGCACGATCCGCACGGTTCTGACGCAGGCGCTCACGCGGGCCGGCTGCAAGGTGCACGCGACGTCCTCGCTCGTCACGCTGATGCGCTGGGTGGACGAGGGCAAGGGCGACCTGGTGATCTCCGACGTGATCATGCCGGACGGCAACGGGCTCGACC
>CAYTBD010000526.1:0-1748 GCA_964435755.1 uncultured Rhodobacterales bacterium | reverse complement strand
GTGTTCATGTTGGTCTCAGTCATCCCGTAGCGTTCGAGGATGCGATGCCCGGTGCGGTCCTCCCACTGGCGGTGGGTTTCCGCGAGCAGCGGCGCGGAGCCGGAGATGAAGACGCGGACGTGGTCGGTGCGATCCTTCGTCAGGCGGGGGTCGTCCAGAAGGCGCGTGTAGAAGGTGGGCACGCCCATCATCGCGGTCGCCTGGGGCAGCCGCGCGATCACCTCGCCTGCGTCGAACTTCGGCAGGAGGATCATCGCGCCGCCCGCCGTGAGCGTCACGTTGATCGCGACGAAAAGCCCGTGCGAATGGAAGATCGGCAGCGCGTGGAGAAGGACATCGTCCTTGGTGAACCGCCATGTGTCGGTCAGCGCCCGGGCGTTCGACAGGAGGTTCCGCTGGGTCAGCATCGCGCCCTTCGAGCGTCCCGTGGTCCCCGAGGTGTAGAGGAACGACGCGAGGTCATGCGCGCCCCGCTCCGCGACCGGGGCGGGGTCTGCGGCGTCGGCCGCTTCCGCGAGAGTCCCCGTCCCGTCCGCGTTCAGCGTCGCGAGCGCCGCCCCGGCTTTCTCGGCCATGGGCGCCAGCACGCCCTCGTCCTTCCCGTCGCAGACGAACACCCGCGCCCCGCTGTCGGTGACGAAATAGGCGACCTCGTCGGGCGTGTAGGCCGTGTTGAGCGGGAGGAAGACGGCCCCGATCCGCGCACAGGCGGCGTAGAGGGCCACGGCGTCCGGCGACTTCGGCACCTGCGCCGCCACGCGGTCACCGGGCCGGATGCCGCATGACACAAGCGCTCCCCCGATCCGTGCCGCCCGGTCGAGAAAGGCCTTGTAGCTGATCGTGCCCCCGTCCGGCCGGATGATGAACGTCGCCTCGCGGCCATCGTGACGGCCGAAAAGCGTGTCGTGGAGCGGGTTCGTCATACGGCCTCCTTCCTGCGCGCCGGTTCTGGCGCATCGCCGGCGGCCGGGCAAGTCACCACGCCTGATCCTTCACGGCCTCCATCGAGACATGCGTGGAGGTATGGCCGACGTGGGGCAGCGAAGAGATCACCTCGCCCAGGACGCGCCGGTAGTCACGGATATCGCGGGTGCGGACCTTGAGCAGATAGTCGAAGGCGCCGGCGATCATGTGGCACTCCTCGATCTGGGGAACCTTCAGCGCCGCCGCGCTGAAGGCTCTCAGCGCGGCCTCGGTCGTGTCGGTGAGCCGCACCTCGACGAAGGCCACATGGTCGCGGCCGAGCTTCGCGGGGTCCACCACCGCCCGGAACCCCCGGATCACCCCCGCCGCCCTGAGCCGCGCGATCCGATTCTGGCAGGGCGTCTTCGACAGCCCGACGCGCGCGGCGATTTCCGTGACCGGCATCCGCCCGTCGCGCATCAGAAGATCGAGAATCGCCATATCGAAGCGGTCGAGTTGACTGTCTGAACCGTCCATTAGAGGCAAAGCGTCCTAAATGAGCCCTGAAATAGTTTGAAAAGAATGCAACGCGGGCTGAGGAAGGTCAATCAGCCATGAAGCTCTCTGGTATCCTCTCCGGTCAGCACCCCATGGAGTCGCCGATGACCGACCTCGCCCCGCTCCGCGCCCGCATCGCCGGCGATCACCTCGCCTCCGAGACACCGCTCCTCGAGCGGCTGATCGAAGCCCATGGTCCTGACGCGGAGACGCGCCGTCGTGCCGCCGGAAGGGGCGCGGACCTTGTCACGGCGATCCGGGCGGACAGCCGCCCGGGGCTGATGGAG
>CAYTBD010000525.1:0-1770 GCA_964435755.1 uncultured Rhodobacterales bacterium | reverse complement strand
CGAGTTCGAGGAATTCCTCGACGAGGACGAGGCGCGCGACATCCTGCGCGAAGCCCCCGGCGTCATGGTCGTCGACAAGCGCGAACCCGGCGGCTACGTGACGCCGGTGGAGTGCGTCGGCGATTTCGCCACCTTCATAAGCCGGATCCGGCAGGACTCGACGATCGAGAACGGCATCAACCTGTGGTGCGTCTCGGACAACCTTCGCAAGGGCGCCGCGCTGAACGCGGTTCAGATCGCCGAGCTTCTGGGCAACCGCGTCCTTCGGAAGGGCTGATCGGCCGTCGCTGTCGGTCCGCGTCTTCCGAAGAAATTCCGGCCGTGCGGGGCCTCCGGTAACGCGGGATTAAGCGGTCCCGGGCATGGCTTGCCCCGTGTTTCACGAGGTTCGCCATGGAAGAGCTCAAGTTCAACTGCCCCGCCTATCTCGCCCAGCGTTTCTGGCTCCTGTGCGCGGAACGGCAGGAAACGCCGGGATCGACACTTCGGGACTACATGCTGCGCGAGATTTCCTCCGCCGATCCCGATTTCGACATCGATCTCAAGGCGGTCACCGGGCAGGACGCCTGGTCGATCAGCCGGGGCACTCCCCGGAGGTAAATGGCGGGGATCTGAAGTCGCCCAGAAGGAGTCCGCCGTCGGGAAGAGCCGGCGTGGAGCGGTAGTCCGGCGCCGCGTCCGGCGACAGAACCGTGTAGTCGGACCGGGCGAAGCGCTCTGCGAAGAGCTCCATCAGGCGAATCGTGGCCCATTCGCCTGCGCAGCGATGGGTGATCCTGTGCTCGCCGCCGCCCTGCGGAATCATCGTCCACGGGTCGCCGCCCCATCCTTCGAACCGCTCTGGAACGAACTGGTCGGGGTCGCCCCAGACGCGCGGGTCGCGACATGTCCCGTAGAGGTCGAGGAGCACGCGCATTCCCTGCGGAACCTCTTGCCCCGACCATTCGAGGTCGCGCGCGGCCACGGCGGCGGTCAGGGGGAAGAACGGATAGAGCCGCCTGACCTCCTGCACGAACCGGTGCCTCGCCTCCGGATCCTGCGCGACAGGCTCCCGATACTCCGCGTGACGATGCATCGCGATGACGACGAAGGTGACATAGACCGCGACCGCGACGGTCGGGCGGAGAACGCTGAGGAGTTCGGTGGCGGCGACATCGGCCGTGATCGGCATGCCGTCCGCGTCATGCCAGCCGGCGATCGCAGAAACCACATCGCGCCGTCCGGCTGCGCGGTCGTGGCGTGCCTGGCGGATATGGCTGCGGGCCCAGGCCTGCGCCCTGCTGCGCATCTCGGTGCCATGCCGGTGCCGTGGCCCGAGCGCAGCGGCATCGAGGAACATCGACGACAGCATCTCGGCCGTGCCGGACACCTCGTTCGGCCCCAGAGATATGCCCGCCCAGCGGCACACGGCCTCGGTCAGCACACGCGCCATCTCCGGGAAGACGTCGATCTGCCCGATCTCGGAAAAACGCACCACAGCAGCGTCCCACGAGCGGGCCGCCGAGGCGTCGAGGTCATCGAGCGTCGGTCCGGTCATGAGGTCGAGAAAGAGCGCCTTGCGGTGGCGGTGCCACTCCCCGTCGAGGCGCTGTATCCCGTCCGGCCCGAAGAGCACACCGGCGATCCTCTCGGGGATCGCCCCTTGACGCGTGAACGCGCCCGGCTCGTAGAAGAACCGCGCCGCATCGGGACCGGTCATGCACAGGGCCGGCTGTCCGAGCAGGCGCGTGCGGAACGCGTCTGCGCCGAAAGCCCGGGAGCGGCGCGAGA
>CAYTBD010000524.1:0-1780 GCA_964435755.1 uncultured Rhodobacterales bacterium | reverse complement strand
CTTCGGTGCAGGGCAAGCGCGACAAGCTCGTCGGCCTGAAGGAGAACGTCATCGTCGGACGTCTGATCCCGGCGGGGACGGGTGGCGCGACGCAGCGCGTCCGCCGCGTCGCGGCCGAGCGTGACCTGGCCGTTCTCGAGGCGGCGCGCGCCGAGGCGGAAGCGGCGGCGGCGCTCGCGGCGCCGGAAGAGACGTTCGTCGGCGAGGAGATCGACGCTGATCTCGTGGATACGCCCGAGAGCCGCGACTGATCGCGGCTCGGCAGAGTGATGGGGGCCCCCGCTTCGGCGGGGGCCTTTCTTTTTGCGAAACCGCCGGGCTGGCAAGGGATGGCAGGGGCTTCGCCGTCGCAGGCAGGGTCTGCCTGCCGGCTCTGATTCCGCTTTCCGCGATCCGCGGCCACTGCTAGGCGAGCCGCATGACATCCCCCTCCGACAATACGCGCGGTGCGCTTCTGATGATGGCCTCGATGGCCGCGTTCACGCTCAATGACGCCTGCATGAAGGCGGTCGGGCAGGATCTCCCGTTCTTTCAGGCGGTCTTTCTGCGGGGGATTGCGACGACGGTGCTTCTCGTCCTGCTCGCGCACGTGATGGGCGGTCTGCGCTTCGATCTCTCTCCGCGTGACAAGGGGATCGTCGCCATCCGCTCCGTCGCCGAGGTCGGCGCGGCCTTCTTCTTCATCACCGCGCTCTTCAACATGCCGATCGCCAACGCCACCGCGATCATCCAGACCATTCCGCTGTCGGTCACCCTCGCTGGAGCGCTGTTCTTCCGCGAGCCCCTCGGCTGGCGCCGTTTCACCGCGATCCTCGTGGGTTTCGCGGGTGTCCTCCTGATCGTGCGTCCGGGAACCGAGGGCTTCACCATCTACTCCGTCTACGCGCTCGTCTCGGTGCTGTTCGTCACGGTCCGCGATCTCGCCACGCGGCGGCTCTCGCGCGAGGTGCCGTCGCTGACGGTCGCCGTAAGCGCGGCGGCGGGGGTCGCGCTCTTCGGCGCGATCGGCAGTCTCGGGACGACCTGGGCGCCGGTGACGCCCCAGCACGCGGCGCTGCTGGCGGGGGCCACGATCTTCGTCATCGGCGGCTATCTCTTTTCGGTGATGGTGATGCGGGTGGGCGATCTGAGCCTCGTCGCGCCGTTCCGCTACACCAGCCTGATCTGGGCGCTGCTCCTCGGGCTTCTGGTCTTCGGCGACTGGCCGTCGGTCCTCACGCTCGCCGGCGCGTCGGTCATCGCGGCCACGGGCATCTACACGCTCCTGCGGGAGCGGCATCTGCGCCGCCGCGCCGTCATGCCGCTCAGAATGCGTTGACAGGGCCGGGATGCTGTTGACACCCCATCCGACTCCCCGTATATCGCGCGCACTCGGGCGACACGGGAGTTGTCCCACGCCTGTCACAGAACTGTAGTGGTCACGATCCGGCCGCAGGCCCGATCCTCTGGAGACCCACCGCGTTGCGCCCGCGATCGGGGCGCATTGCGGTTTTTTGCGCTTTGCGGACGTGTGAGGCGCGCCGTCGACGAGCCGGGGTCGCGCGCCCCACTGACAAGTTGTTGCAACACGGGGAACGAGACCCAATGCCGACGATCCAGCAGCTGATCCGCAAGCCGCGGCAGCCGAAAGTGAAACGCTCCAAGTCGCTGCACCTCGAAGGGTGCCCGCAGAAACGGGGCGTCTGCACCCGCGTCTACACCACGACGCCGAAGAAGCCGAACTCGGCCATGCGGAAGGTCGCGAAGGTGCGCCTGACCAACGGCTTCGAGGTCATCAGCT
>CAYTBD010000523.1:0-1781 GCA_964435755.1 uncultured Rhodobacterales bacterium | reverse complement strand
TGCCGACGTCGTTGCCCTGACGCATGCCCTGCGTGGGGTCGTGCCCCTCCCAGAAGATCCTGAGAAGATCCTCGTAGCTGACGACCTTAGGGTCGTAGATCACGTGCACGACCTCGTTATGGCCGGTCCGGCCGGTGCAGACCTCCTGATAGGTCGGGTTCGGCGTGTAGCCGCCGGCATAGCCCACGCGCGTCATCCAGACGCCGGGAACCTTCCAGAACATCCGCTCCACACCCCAGAAACAGCCCATGCCGAACATCGCCTGCTCCATGCCCTCCGGCACCTCGCCGGACAGGGGGCGCCCGGTGACGAAGTGGGTTTCGGCGGTCGGGATCGGCCGGTCACGGCCCGGCAGAGCGTCGCCCGGGGCGACCATCTGCATCTTCTTCTTCGCGAAAAGGAACATCTCCAACTCCTGTCGTCCGTCGCACCCAGATATAGGGCGTCTCGGTCCCGTCGCTACTCCGCCGGCGCGGGGATCGCCCGCGCGAAGATCGTCTCGCGTCCCGGCTCGGGGTGGCGCGGGATCATCATCGCAAGCCCCAGCGACACCACCGCCATTCCCGCCGCGAGCGCGAAGACCGACCCCGGCGAGACGATCCAGAGATAGCCCAGAATCGCGGGCAGGAACACCGCGGCGATGTGATTGATCGTGAAGGCCACCGCCGCGGTGGGCGCGATGTCGCCGGGATCCGCGATCTTCTGGAAATAGGTCTTCATGGCGAAGGCCAGCGCGAAGAACAGGTGGTCGATGACGTAAAGACCGGCCGCGATCGCGACGCCCCAGCCGAGCCAGTAGATCCCGCCGTAGGCGAGGAAGACGCAGATCAGCCCGGCGTATTCGAAGGCGAGCGCGTTCCGCTCGCCCCATCGCGCGACCGCGCGGCCCATCAGCGGCGCCAAGAGCATGTTCGCGAGGAAGTTGATCAGGAACAGGGCCGTGACCTCATGCACCTCGTAGCCGAACCGCTCGACCATCATGAAGGCGGCGAAGACGACGAAGATCTGCCGCCGTGCGCCGGACATGAACTGGAGCGCGTAGTAGAGCCAGTACCGTCTCCGGACGATCAGCCGCTTGATCTGAGGATTCGGCGCCTCGAACTGCGGAAAGGCGACCATGCAGTAAAGCGCGATCAGGATCGTCGCCCCGCCCGAGGTCATGTAGACGAAGGCATAGCTCAGATCGAACGCCCGCCACGTCACGACGAGCAGCCCGTAGGCGAGAAGCGACGCGCCGGACCCGATCGCGACGATCCAGCCAAGGGTCTGCGGCGCCTTGTCCTTTTCGATCCACTGCAACTGGAGCGACTGGTTGACGGTTTCGAAGTAGTGGAACCCGATCGAGGAGATCAGGGTGATGAAAAGAATGCCTCCGAAGGTCGGGAAGAAGGCGGTCACGGCCGTCGCCACCCCCAGCGTCAACAGCGAGAGGATCGCCAAGAGCTGTTCGCGCACGAAGACGATCACGGCGATCACGCCGACGGCGAGGAACCCGGGGATCTCGCGGACGGTATGGAGCCAGCCGATCTCGACGCCGGTGAAGTCGGCCGCGTGAATGACCCAGTTGTTGAGAAGCGCCGACCACGTCGCGAAGGACAACGGCATCGCCGCGGCCATCAGGAACAGAAGGAAGACCGGCTGCCGCCGGAAGGGATAGGTCCGGGCGTCTTCGAGGTCCACGAGTCTCATGAAACAACCGCTTACGCCTCCACGCGCGGCTTGGAAAGCATCAACCGGTGGCGCGCCGCGCGGGCCCCGCCCATGCCGGCTTCCCCCTCCAT
>CAYTBD010000522.1:0-1810 GCA_964435755.1 uncultured Rhodobacterales bacterium | reverse complement strand
GGGGGCTGTCTGCCCCCTCGCGCTCCCCCGAGGATATTTGCGGACAGATGGAGGCTCAGGTCTTCCTTGCGAAGAGCCCCGCGACCGGGACGATGATCCGGGCGGCGACGGGAATGAGAAGAAGGCCCAGCCCGAGGCCGAGGATGCCGTCGATCACCGCCTTCACCGTCCAGCGGAGGGTCCCCGACGCATCGCCCGCGACCCCGGCCACCGCCCCGGCCACCCCGTCGATCCAGTGTTCCGGGCCGTGCCAGCCCAGTTCGGCCAGACCGTGCACGATGATGGAGCCCCCGACCCAGAGCATCGCCGCCGTGCCCACCGTCACCAGCAGCGTCATGAAGCCCGGCATGCCGCGCACGATCAGCCGGCCCAGCTTCCGCGTCGCCGCAAGCCGGCCCGACGCGGCGAGAAACAGCCCGACATCGTCCGCCTTCACGATCAGCGCCACGCTGCCGTAGACCGCGACGGTGATGCCTATGGCCACGACGGCGAGCGCCGCAAGCTCCGTCCAGAACCCCAGTTCGGGCAAGGCCGACAGCGCGATCGTCATGATCTCCGCCGACAGGATGAAGTCGGTCTTGATCGCGCCCGCCACCTTCTTTTCCTCGAGATGCGCGTCCGACAGCTTCTCCTTGTAGAGATCCTCGGCATGGTGGTCCGACGGGTTGACGAGGTGCCAGATCTTCTCCGCCCCCTCGAAACAGAGATACGCGCCCCCGAGCATCAGGAGCGGCGGGATCGCCCAGGGCGCGAAGGCCGAAAGCAGAAGCGCGATCGGCAGGAGGATGACGAGCTTGTTGAAGATCGAGCCCTTGGCGATGCGCCACACGATCGGCAGTTCGCGCTCCGCCTCGAAGCCGTGAACGTATTTCGGCGTGACCGCCGCGTCGTCGATCACCGCGCCGGCCGCCTTCGCCGCCGCCTTCGATGCCTGCCCGATCACGTCGTCGACCGAGGCCGCCGCGACCTTGGCAATGGCCGCCACATCGTCGAGAAGGGCGAGAAGTCCGCTCATGGCTGCCTCCGTCGTGTCCGCCCGACCATAGACGCCGCTGACGGACAGGCAACGCCCGATGCCGGTGGACAGGGAACGGGAGAGGTCTTACCGCAAGCACATGACAAACCGCATCGCTCTCGGGATCGCCCTCGTCATTCTCGCCCTGATCGCGGTCGACCTCCTGCTCGGGCTCGGCGCGACGCTTTTTCTCGCGCGCCGATTCGTCGGTCTGATCGAGTGGATGGCCTTCTGGCGCTGAATAACGGTTGACCTCCGACGGATAATCTCCAACTTGGCGCCGACGCGGGCGCCGTGCCCGGGATCCGAGGGAAAGGAGCGACGAGATGGCAGTGAAGGTGGCAATCAACGGGTTCGGACGGATCGGACGCAACGTGCTCCGCGCGATCATCGAGTCCGGGCGCACCGACATCGAGGTGGTCGCGATCAACGATCTCGGCCCGGTGGAGACCAACGCCCATCTCATCCGCTACGACAGCGTCCATGGCCGGTTTCCGGCAGAGGTGAAGACGACCGAGGACACGATCGACGTGGGCCGCGGCCCGATCCGCGTCACCGCCGAACGCGACCCCGCCATCCTGCCCTGGTCCGACATCGACGTGGTCATGGAATGCACCGGCATCTTCACGTCGCCGGACAAGGCAGGCAAGCACTTCGAGAACGGGTCGAAGAGGGTTCTGGTCTCGGCACCGCTGTCGAACCCGACCCAGGGGCTCAAGACCATCGTCTACGGCGTCAATCACGAGACGCTCACCAAGGACGACGCCATCGTCTCGAACGCCTCCTGCACGACGA
>CAYTBD010000521.1:0-1816 GCA_964435755.1 uncultured Rhodobacterales bacterium | reverse complement strand
GCCGAGGACGCCGACGCGGCGGCAACCGACGGGGACGCAGATCTGCCGGACAGTGCTGACGCGGCAGCGGCCGGCGACGACGCGGCGGCCGAGCCAATCGGCGATGATGCGGCGCCTGCCGAGGAGAATGGCAACGACGAGGACACCGACTCGGGCAGCGCGGCTTCCGACGAAGCGACGTCGAAGGACGACAAGCCTAAGAAGAAGGAATCCGAGAAGAAACAACCCGAGAAGAAGCCCAAGAAACTGCCCCCACCGTTCAAGGATTTCCCCAAGGTCGCGGCCCTGCCGAGCCTCGGCGGGGGCGAGGACGGCGGATCGCCAAACCTCGAACCGGTTGCGCTGGGCAAGATGCATGCGGACGACTCGTCGGTCATCTACGCGCTCACCGGAGCGGACGACCTGCTCGAGAACAGCAAGTTCGACCTGGAACGCGTCGCCGGCGAACCCAACGCGCGTTTGGTCAAACTGGTGCCCGAGAATGGCGAACCCGTCGGGATCGCCCGGTTCTGGTACGCCGATGAGTCGGACGAGCTGATGTTCCAGTGGCTCGACGCGGCGACGAAGCAGCATGGAGCCGGTGTGCTCCGCTACTGTGGGCTGCGAATGGTCGTCCGCGGCGAGAGGAAGACCGTCCCGCTGAGCAAGCCGCAAGGGGCGCAGCCGATTGTGCTTGCTTTGGATCAGCCGAATCAGACGATTTCCTTAAAGGGCCAGAACATCCCGGACCCAGAGCTGCTGCGGCTGACGGTCACGAAGCTCGAAGGCGGCCTCAAACAATTTCAGCAGAAACCCGACGACGGCGGCGTGGGACCGCGCAAACCGCTGCTGGTAAACATCGCGAGGAAGGACCACAACAACAACTTCCATGACGGTGTGGTGATGGAACTACGCATGATGGTCGTTCGAGATGCGATCAACGTGAACGCCAAGATCAAGTTGCCACCGCCGGGCAATCTGCGTGCGTTAGCGGGCATAACCGAAGAGCAACGCAAGCAAGCGCAGAAGCAGTTCGACGAAATCAAGAAGAAGATGTCCAGCCTCGGCGGCAACCGCCGAATCCCGCTGGAACAACAGCTCGCACAAATCAACGCGATGCTCTGGTACTACGACCTGGTAAAGAACCACAACAACGTCCTGAAGTTGCACTACCGGGTCTACCTCGGGGCGGACGACGCGCAGACGGACGTGTTCGATTCCACGGTTGCCGCAGAGCCGCAGCTCTGAATCGGCCCCCCGATCAGAGCGAACCCGGCTGGGATGGCGCTTCCCATAGGCTCTCGGGAAGGGCCTCGACGTACTCGCGGATCTCGTCGCGCACGCGGCGGTAGATGGCCAGCTCTTCTTCTTCGCTGCCGGCCTCGCGGGCAAGCCGCGGGGGGTCGTCGAACGCGCGATGCACGATCGTCGCCCCACCAGGGAATACCGGGCACGACTCGTGGGCATGATCGCACACCGTGATGACGTAATCCAGCGAAACGTCGCTCAGTTCATCAACGTGTTTTGACCGATGCCCCGAGATATCCACCCCGGCCTCGGCCATCACCTGCACGGCGCGAGGATTGAGCCCGTGGGTTGCAATACCGGCCGAATACGGCTCGATCACACCGTCGCGCAGCGCCCGCGCCCAGCCTTCGGCCATCTGACTACGGCAGGAGTTCCCGGTGCAAAGGAAGAGGATTCTGTTCATGGCGGTTTCGGGTTGGAGCAAGCTGGACTCACCACGAAGGCACGGAGGACGCCTGACGATCATCTCGGCGGATCATATCGCAACAACGCCTCGAACCCAGCTTGCTCGAAGTGATGATCGTACGTC
>CAYTBD010000520.1:0-1823 GCA_964435755.1 uncultured Rhodobacterales bacterium | reverse complement strand
TCACCCCTGGGCGCAGGCCTTCGTGGTGATCGAGGCGCGACCGCTCGCGGGGCACGGCAAGGCAACTTGACTCCCGCCTGCCCCGCGCCCAAAGAGGCGCGGGTCGAGCAGAGGCAGGACGGATATCGTGGCCAAGGAAGAAGCCAAGGGCGGCGCCATCACCGAGACCATCAAGACGGTCGTCTACGCCCTTCTCATCGCGGGCGTGTTCCGGACCCTGTTCTTCCAGCCGTTCTGGATTCCCTCGGGATCGATGAAGGACACGCTCCTGATCGGCGACTTCCTGTTCGTCAACAAGATGGCCTACGGCTATTCGCAGTATTCCTGCCCGTTCTCGATGTGCCCGTTCCCCGGACGGATCCTCGGCTCCGAGCCCGAACGCGGCGACGTCGTCGTGTTCCGCCACCCGGTCAATGGCACCGACTTCATCAAGCGGGTGATCGGGATGCCGGGCGACCGCGTCCAGGTCCGCGACGGCGTCGTCTTCATCAATGACGAGCGCGCCCCGCAGGAACCCGCCGGCGACTTCGTCGAGACCTTCGAGCGCCAGGGACCGGTCGGTTCGCTGCCGGTCTGCAAGAACATGGGCGTGGGCCTCGGCGGGGTCTGCGTCAAGGACCGCTACGTCGAGACGCTGCCGGGCGGGACCGCGCATCACATTCTCGATGTCCGCGATGCGCCGCTCGACGACACACCGGTCTACACGGTGCCCGAGGGCAACTACTTCTTCATGGGCGACAACCGCGACAATTCCAACGACAGCCGGGTCTCGGCGCCGAACGGGCTCGGCTTCGTTCCGCACAAGAACCTGATCGGCCGCGCCGACCGGGTCATGTTCTCGTCGGCGGGCCGATCGCTGTTCTTCTTCTGGACCTGGCGTCCCGACAGGTTCTTCAAGGCCATCGACTGATGCGGCTGTCGGCCGAGCTCGAGGCATTGGCCCGGCGGCTGGGCCACAGGTTCTCCGACCCCGGCCTGCTCGTGCAGGCGGTCACGCATGCCTCGATGTCGGCCCCGACGCGTCCCGACAACCAGCGGCTCGAGTTCCTCGGCGACCGGGTACTCGGCCTCGTCATGGCCGAGGCGCTTCTCGCCGCAGACGAGAGGGCGAGCGAGGGACAGCTCGCGCCGCGCTTCAACGCCCTCGTGCGGAAAGAGACCTGCGCCGCGGTGGCCCGGGAAATCGACCTCGGCACCGTGCTGCGCCTCGGCCGGTCGGAAATGATGTCCGGCGGACGGCGGAAGGAAGCGCTGCTCGGCGACGCGATGGAGGCTGTGATCGCGGCCGTCTACCTCGACAGCGGGTTCGCGGCGGCGAAGGACACGGTGCTTCGTCTCTGGGGCGCCCGGATCTCCTCGGTCGAGGAGGACGCCCGCGATGCCAAGACGGCGCTCCAGGAATGGGCCCAGGCGCGAGGGCAGACGCCGCCCGACTATGTCGAGCTGAAGCGCGAGGGGCCGGATCACGCGCCGGTCTTCACGATCGAGGCGCGGCTTTCCGACGGGACGTCGGCGCGGGCGAAGGCGCCGTCGAAGCGGCAGGCCGAACAGGCGGCGGCGCTGTCGCTTCTGGGGCGCGTCGAGGCCGGCTGAGCCGTGACGCGCGGCCGGCGCGGTCCCCCGCCTCCATCGAGCTTCAAGTATCCCGGGGGAGGCGCGCATCGCGCGACGGGGGCAGAGCCCCCTCCTTCTCCTGCCACTGGCCAATCGGCACGGAATGGGCTAACTCCTGCGCTTCGTCTCGAGGACCCGTACCATGACCACGCGCGCCGGTTTCGTCGCCCTGATCGGAGAGCCCAACGCGGGCAAGTCGACGCTCCTGA
>CAYTBD010000519.1:0-1833 GCA_964435755.1 uncultured Rhodobacterales bacterium | reverse complement strand
CTGCCTCGCGCAGGCCTGGCTCGACCGCGGGGCGCCCGCGCCCTTCGTGCTGGCCGAGCTTGGACCCGGACGCGGCACGCTGATGGCCGACATCCTGCGGGCGACGGCGCGGGTGCCGGGATTCCACGCCGCGGTGGAGGTGCATCTGGTCGAGGTGTCGCCCGCGCTCCGCGCGCGGCAGGCCAAGGCGCTTTCGGGAGCCGCTCCGGTCTGGCACGACCGGGTGGAGGACCTGCCTGACAGCCCCCTGTTTCTCGTGGCGAACGAGTTCTTCGACGCGCTGCCGGTGCGGCAGTTCCTGCGGCAAGGCGACGGCTGGTCGGAGCGTGTCGTGGGGGCGGAGGGGGAGCGCCTCGCGTTCGGCCTGACGGCCCCTGTTCCGCTTGCCGCTCTCGCGGACCGGACGGCCGAGACGGCGGAAGGCGCTCTCGTGGAGACCTGCGCGGCGGCAGCTGCTCTCGCCGGAGAGATCGGCCGGAGAGTTGCGGAGGCCGGAGGCGTGGCCCTGATCCTCGACTACGGAGCCTGGCGCGG
Organism: uncultured Rhodobacterales bacterium; assembly: GCA_964435755.1. Taxonomy (GTDB): domain Bacteria; phylum Pseudomonadota; class Alphaproteobacteria; order Rhodobacterales; family Rhodobacteraceae; genus DAINOF01. Next base: position 1,299 of record CAYTBD010000519.1, on the reverse strand, counting down.
GACCGGCGACACCTTTCAGGCCGTGCGCGGGCACGAGAAGGTGGACCCGCTCGACGCGCCGGGCACCGCGGACCTGACGGCGCATGTGGATTTCGAGGCGATCGCCGGCGCTGCGCAGGAAGCCGGCGCCGCCGCCACCGCGATGATCCCGCAAGGCGTGTTTCTGGAACGCCTCGGGATCACGGCCCGGGCGCAGGCGCTGGCCTGCTCGGGAGACGCCGGAGCCGTCGCCGGTCAGCATCGGCGCTTGACCCACCCCGACGAAATGGGCGACCTCTTCAAGGGACTCGGGATCCACAGGAAGGGAGAGCCGGCCCCACCAGGGCTCACCCATGACGCTTGAAATCATCACTTCGCCGGCGCTGCGCCCTCTCCGGCACGGTTTCTTCACCCGCAAGGGGGGCGCCTCCTCGGGCGTGTTCGGCGGACTGAACTGTGGCGTGGGGTCGTCGGATCAGTCGGATATCGTGCGGATCAACCGGGCCCGCGTCGCCGGGGCGATGGGCGTCGCGCCCGAACGCCTCGTCACGATAAACCAGGTGCATTCGCCGGATGTCGTCGCCCTGACCGCCCCGCCAGAGACGGCGCCGCGCGCCGATGCGATGGTGACGGCGACGCCGGGTCTGGCGCTCGCCGTGCTGACGGCGGATTGCCAGCCTGTTCTCTTCGCGGACGCGGCGGCCGGTGTCGTGGGGGCGGCGCACGCCGGGTGGAAGGGCGCGCTCGACGGCGTGCTCGAGGCGACGCTGGATGCGATGGAGGCGCTCGGCGCCGACAGGCAGCGCACGATCGCGGTGATCGGGCCCACGATCAGCCAGGGGGCCTACGAGGTCGGACCTGAATTCGTCGAGAGGTTCGTCGACGAAGATCCTGAGAATGCCCGGTTCTTCGCGGGCGGCGAAGGCGACCGCGCGCATTTCGACCTGCCGGCCTACGGCCTGCACCGGCTGAGGGAGGCGGGGATCGGCGAGGCGCTCTGGACCCGCCACTGCACCTACGCCGATGCCGGCCGGTTCTTCTCCTACCGCCGCAGCGTGCACCAGCGGGAAGCGGATTATGGACGGCTGATCTCTGTGATCCGGCTGTGAAGTTTCCGTTTCGGCTGTAATCCGTCAGAAAATCGGACATTGTGTCGAAAATGCCCGGTTTGGGCCCGAATGAGGCCGCATCACCGGGCCAGCGTCGGTCTTGCGCGGTTCTCCCTCGGGCCGCGCGACGGCAGATCGGACAAGGACCGGAGCAGACGATGAAGACGCGACGCAGGTGGTTGAAATCGGTCCTCGCCACCGCAGGCCGGAC
>CAYTBD010000518.1:0-1837 GCA_964435755.1 uncultured Rhodobacterales bacterium | reverse complement strand
GGGAAAACTCTGTTCCCGGTTTTCACAGTAAAGAGCGGCATAGACAATACGTATAAAATCCGGCATGTCTTCTATTATATCCACCGCGGGTGTCAAGCTGCCGTCGACCGTGCAATGCGCATCAAGAAAGGCGCCGATCTTTTCAGGATTTAACTGATTGTGAATCTTCATCACCATCTCTGTTTCCAGATATGCAAGTTCAAAATCATCGGGCGCAGGTTTCTTTATGACAATATCAGTATCACGGCTGAGCGGAAGGGTATATAACGAGTTTCGGTTGAGAAAGGAAACACGGAGCAGTTTATTCCGTACATGCATGTATCCATCACCTAGTCCGCCAATTGCCTGGATAATCTGCTGCACCTTACCGTGCAGTGAGGCATCGGCATACAAAGATGCTTTTACCTTCTCCGTAGAAATACGTGAATACTGTCTGTTCTTATCATCTATCTCCTCCAGAATGGGGTCGATGTTCTCGAGCGCCTCGCGGCTCTCGGCCTGGACGAGCAGGCACATCTCGTCGTTCGCGCTCGTGACGTAGCCGTCGATGCCGCCGTAGCCCGAGGCCCGGGCGAGACCCGCGCCGACGCCACGGATGCCTTCGGGCGGATAGCGCATGGCATGGGCCATCTGGCGCGCCTGCGCCGCGGTGTCGGTCATCGGAACGAGCACGGACTGCACGCCGAGGTCGAGAACCTGCTTGACGATCCACGGCTCGCCGTGCGGCACGCGGACGACGGGGCTGGCGCCGCCGCCCGCCATCGCCTGCAGCTGCGCGCGGATCTCGGGAAGCGTGTTCGGCGAATGCTCGGCGTCGATCAGGCACCAGTCGAAGCCCGCGCCCGCGGCGATCTCGGCGGAGACGGCATGCGTCATGCCGAGCCAGAGGCCCACCTGCAGCTCGCCGCGCGCAAGCGCCGCCTTCAGCCTGTTCTCCGGTGCCGGCATGGCGGTGAGTCCCCTTCCCCGTTCCCGGGGAGACGTTACCCCAACCACCGGCGAACGCCAGCCTCAGTCGCGGTAGAGCAGCGACACGCCGTCCTTGAAGATGTGGACCTGCCGCGGATCGGCGGTCATCCGCACCGTCTGCCCGCGAACATTGGCGTGAATGCCGTGAAGCTTCCCGATGACCGAGGGCTCGCCCTCTTCGGCGTGGAAGTAGAGCAGCGTCACTTCGCCGAGCGCCTCGTAGATGTCGACGACGCCCTCGTAGACGTAGTCGTCTCCCTGCGTTTCCCTGAGATCCTCGGGCCGAACGCCGACCTTCACCCGCGCCCCCTCGTCGGACGCGCGCGACGGCGCGTTCGATGTCGCCACGCCGCCGCCGTCGAGTTTAACCACCGTCGTCTCGCCGGTCTTCACGACGGTGCCGGGCAGCAGGTTCATCGACGGAGAGCCGATGAACTGCGCCACGAATTCGCTGTTGGGGCGCTCGTAGAGTTCCAGCGGCGGTCCGACCTGCGCGATTCCCTTGTTCGCCAGCACGACGATGCGCGTGGCCAGCGTCATCGCCTCGACCTGATCGTGGGTGACGTAGACCATCGTTGAGTTCGGCATCTGCTCCTTCAGCTGCGCGATCTCGATCCGGGTGGCGACGCGCAGCGCCGCATCGAGATTCGAGAGCGGTTCGTCGAAGAGGTAGACCTTGGGATCGCGCACGATGGACCGGCCGATGGCCACCCGCTGCCGCTGGCCGCCCGACAGCGCCTTGGGCAGGCGGTCGAGGAAGTTCGTCAGCTGCAGCTTCTCGGCGGCGGCGCGCACCTTCTTGTCGATCTCCTCCTTCGAGAAGCCCGCGATCTTCAGCGCGAAGGCCATGTTGTCGTAGACCGTCATG
>CAYTBD010000517.1:0-1857 GCA_964435755.1 uncultured Rhodobacterales bacterium | reverse complement strand
CGGGCGGCGGCTCATCGCGTAGTTTCGATTGGTGATGGCCTTGGCAAATTGTTTCGGTCGCGGTCAGGTGCGCGCGCTTTCGGAGCGGGGGCGGCGACCGCCGCCGGAGGACTCCCAGGCGTCCGAACGGGTGAGGCCGGTGGCGCGGGAGAAGCCGTCGGGACGGGACGGGCGCGGGGCGGGGAGGGTTCCGGTGAGCTTTTCCCGGAGGAAGGCCATCGGGTGCTTGCGGAGGGTGAGCCGCATCGCGACGTAGTCCTCGACGACCTGCTCGCCCTCGGTCATCGCGGGCAGGAGAGCGGCCGGCTCCACGATCCCTTCCCCGTCCATATCGCCGCCGAAGAGCGGGAGTGGCTTGTCGGAGGTAAGCGCGCGGGCATCCCAGAGCGCCTCGCGCCGGGAAAGTCCGAGGATGGCGAAGGCGTCGGCCTCGGCAAGGGCGCGAAGCAGCCGCGGCTCGACGCCCGCGCGACGCCAGACGTCCTCGACCGTGCGGTAGCCGTTGCCGCGCGCGGCGGGAATCCAGCTGCTCGCCTCCTCGCGCATCGACTTGATCTGGCGGAAGCCGAGACGGAGCGCCAGCCGTCCGTTGGGCATCCGTTCCATGACGTTGTCCCAGTAGCTCGCGTTGATGCAGACCGGCAGCACCGCGACCCCGTGCTCGCGCGCGTCGCGGACGATCTGGGCCGGGGCGTAGAAGCCCATCGGCTGGGCGTTGAGAAGGGCGCAGGCGAAGATGCCGGGATGATGGCGCTTGAGCCAGGCCGAGGCGTAGACGAGAAGCGCGAAGGAAGCGGCGTGGCTTTCGGGGAAGCCGTAGGAGCCGAAGCCCTCGATCTGGGAGAAGCAGCGCTCGGCGAACTCGGCGTCGTAGCCGTTCGTCAGCATGCCCTTCATGAAGCGGTCGTGGAATTCGCTTACGTTCCCGTGCTTCTTGAAGGTGGCGAGCGCCCGCCGCAACCGGTCGGCCTCTTCGGGCGTGAAGCCCGCGCCGACGATGGCGATCTGCATCGCCTGCTCCTGGAACAGCGGCACGCCGAGCGTCTTGCCGAGCACCTGGCCCAGTTCGTCGGAGGGAAAGCTCACCTCCTCCTCGCCGTTCCTGCGGCGGATGAAGGGGTGGACCATGTCGCCCTGAATCGGACCCGGGCGGATGATCGCGACCTGAATGACGAGATCGTAGAAGGTGCGCGGACGCATCCGGGGCAGGAAATTCATCTGCGCACGGCTTTCGACCTGGAAGACGCCGAGGCTGTCGGCCTTGCAGAGCATGGCGTAGGTTCCGGGATCCTCGGGCGGCAGCGTGGCGAGCGTCCACTCCGTGCCGTGATGCTGGCGGATCAGGTCGAAGGCCTTGCGGATGCAGGTGAGCATGCCGAGGGCGAGCACGTCCACCTTCAGGATGCCGAGTGCGTCGATGTCGTCCTTGTCCCAGCAGATGACGGTGCGGTCCTCCATCGTCGCGTTCTCGATCGGCACGAGTTCGTCGAGGCGGCCCTCGGTCATGATGAAGCCGCCGACGTGCTGGGAGAGGTGGCGGGGAAAGCCCTGGATTTCCTTGATCAGGGAAAGCGTCTGCGCGAGGCGGCGGTCGCAGGGGTCGAGCCCGATCTCGCGCAGACGCTGGTCCTCGAGCCCTTCGGTCGAGAAGAAGCCCCAGAGCTGGGAGGAAACGGCCGAGATCGTGTCGTCGGTGAGGCCCATGGCGCGGCCGACCTCGCGGATCGCGCGCTTGCCGCGGTAATGGATCACGGTGGCGCAGAGGCCGGCCCGGTGGCGGCCGTAGCGTTCGTAGATGTGCTGGATCACCTCCTCGCGGCGTTCGTGCTCGAAATCGACGTCGATGTCGGGGGGCTC
>CAYTBD010000516.1:0-1869 GCA_964435755.1 uncultured Rhodobacterales bacterium | reverse complement strand
CCCGGCGGCACGCGAGGGCATGGCGTTCCCTGAGGTCACGGGCGATCCGGGGAAAGTTCCCACCGCTCCCTCGGCGGACACCGCCAGCCCGGCCCCCGGCGCCGGCTTTCTCACTCGGTCTCTCGCCGAAGAGATCGGCCGCGCCGCATCGCGTGGTCTCCTGCGCCCGGCGCCCAACACCGGCGAGAAGGTCGAGAACCGGGAAAGTCCCGAAGCCGGTCTCATCGGCAGCGCTCTTCCCGGTGTAAGGGTCCGGTCGGGCGGAGACGACGCAGGGCCGGCTTCGACGGATGGCTCGCGACCGGGCCTGAAACCCGCGACGTGCCCTCCCGAGGCCGCCTTCGACGTCGCAAGCTGGATGCCCGCCGCCACGGATCCGGCGGACGCGCTCGCTGCGGTGAGGAAGCGGCTTTTCGGAGACCTGGACCAGACGGACGAGGGGGCCGCGCTTGCACTCGCGCGGCTCTACATTGCCTTGGGATTCGGAGCGGAAGCTCATGCCGTCGTGCGGTCCACGCTCGCAAATCACTCCGAGGCCGACCGGCTGTCGGGCATGGCCTTGCTCCTGGACGGAACGGAGAATGACCGGATTCTCGCGCGCGAACTTCGGGAGTGCCCGGGGCGCGCGCAGCTGTGGTCGCTCCTGGCGGGACCCGAGCACCCGGGGCACGATGCCGAAGCCATCCTTGTCGCGCTTTCAGAGCTTCCCCTGCATCTTCGCCGCTTGCTCGGCCCGCGGGTATCTGCGGCGTTCGAGGCGCGCGGCGACATGGTGTCCGCGACAAGCGTTCGCCATCTCGTCCAGCGGGCTCCCGGACCGCATGGCGTTCCCGTCGAATTTTGGGAGGCGCAGGACCGGGCGAAGGACGGAAGCCGCGAGGGTTTCGGGGTCCTGGCGACACTCGCGACCGGCGCCTCGCCGATTTCCGCCGAGGCCCTCGCCTCGTATCTCGAACTCATGATCGCGGCCGGGGACCCCCCTGAGACCGCGTTCGTCGACCTAGCGGAGGCGCGGGCGCGCGAACTCCGTGAGACGCGGGTCGGCGACCGGCTTTTTGCGGTGCTGATACGCGCCCATCTGCTCCGGGGCGACTTCGCCGCCGCCCATGCCCGCCTGACCGGAACCGGCGGGACCGTCGACGAGGACCTTTCCGCCCGGCTGCGGGAGGAGTTCCTGTCGGCGCTCACGCGTGACGGCGATGACGCCGACTTTCTTCGGCTCGGCGCGGACGTGATAGCGAGACGAACGAGGGGAATCGGGGCCGAAACTGCTCTGCTTGCAGCGGAACGCCTGGCCGAACTCGGCTTCGGACGTCTGGCGGGGGACTATCTCCGTCTCGCCCCGGACGGTGACGAGCGACGTGTTCTGTCCGCGCGCCTCGCGCTCGAGGACAACGACGTGGCGGCGGCCCTCGAACATCTGCGGGGTTTCGAGGGCGACGAGGCGGATGAGATGCGTGCCGAGATCCTGTCGCGCGCAGGGCGTCACGCGGAAGCCGCGGACCTGTTCGAGCGCGCCGGAGCTGCATCCCGCGCCGAAACGGCGAGATGGATGTCGGGTGACTGGGACAGGATCGCCGACGCCGCGGACCCGACGCGGGCGCAAGCCGCAGCGCTCGTTTCGGAGGCCGACCTGCCCGACCCGGGAGATCCCGCCGCCCTGCTTGCACGAAGCGAAGACGCACGATCCAAACTCGAGACCCTGCTCACGGCGGTACCCTCGCCCTGAGTGAAACCCGGGTTACGGAATGTCAACGCGGCCCGCATAGCGTCGGCCGGACCACCGATTGCAAGAAATGCATCATGCCGTCATTGACAACAGCCGTGTCGCTCCTCCGCTCCCGCCTCGGAATTGCGAGAACTCTCATC
>CAYTBD010000515.1:1500-1879 GCA_964435755.1 uncultured Rhodobacterales bacterium | reverse complement strand
CGTCATCGCCATGGCGCTGATGGCGAACCCCTCGCTCCTCATCCTCGACGAGCCCACGACCGCGCTCGACGTGACGGTCGAGGCGTCCGTCGTCGACCTCGTGACGGAACTGGGCGAGAAGTACGGCACCTCGATGCTCTTCATCTCGCACAACCTCGGGCTCGTGCTCGAGACCTGCGACCGGATCTGCGTGATGTATTCCGGCGAGGCGGTCGAGACGGGCTCGATCGAGGACGTCTTCGACAAGATGCAGCACCCCTACACGCAGGCGCTCTTCCGGTCGATCCCGCTTCCCGGCGCCGACAAGAACGCGCGCCCGCTGAAGGCGATCCCCGGCAACTTCCCCCTGCCCCACGAGCGCCCGCCGGGCTGCAATTTC
>CAYTBD010000515.1:0-1490 GCA_964435755.1 uncultured Rhodobacterales bacterium | reverse complement strand
TCGGCCCCCGGTGCGACTACTTCGAAGCTGGACGCTGCGATGCGCAGGACATCCCGATGTTCCCCGTCGAGGGCGACGACCGCCACGACACGCGCTGCCTGCGCTTCAAGGAGATCGACTGGAACGCGGGCTACGAGGCCGCGACCAAGCACGAGAAGGTCGAACCGGGCGACGTCGTGCTGAAGCTCGACGAGCTGAAGAAATACTACGAGGTGTCCGCCAACAAGCTCTTCGGCGGCGGCGACACCAAGGTCGTCAAGGCGAACGAGACCATCTCCTTCGAGGCGCGCGAGGCCGAGACGATCGCCATCGTGGGCGAATCCGGCTGCGGCAAGTCGACCTTCGCCAAGGTCCTGATGGGCCTCGAGACCGCCACGGACGGAAAGATCGTCCTCTACAATCAGGACATCCACGACACGCCGATCGAAAACCGCTCGACCGAGACCGTCTCGTCGGTCCAGATGGTCTTCCAGAACCCGTTCGATACCCTGAACCCCTCGATGACCGTGGGCCGGCAGATCATGCGGGCGCTCGAGATCTTCCGCGAAGGCGCGACCGAGGAGGAGCGGCACGAAAAGATGCTCGGGCTTCTCGATCTGGTGAAGCTGCCGCGCGAATTCGCCGACCGGATGCCGCGCCAGCTCTCGGGCGGCCAGAAACAGCGGGTGGGCATCGCCCGCGCCTTCGCGGGCGGCGCCAAGGTCGTCGTCGCCGACGAGCCGGTCTCGGCGCTCGACGTGTCGGTCCAGGCGGCGGTGACGGATCTTCTCATGGAGATCCAGCGCAAGAACAAGACCACGCTCCTGTTCATCTCGCACGACCTGTCGATCGTGCGCTACCTCGCGGACCGCGTGGTGGTGATGTACCTCGGCTACATCGTCGAGACGGGAACGACGGAACAGGTCTTCTCGCCGCCCTACCATCCCTATACCGAGGCGCTCCTCTCCGCGGTGCCGATCGCGGACACCCGCGTTCAGAAGAAGCGCATCGTGCTGGAGGGCGACGTTCCCTCGGCGATGAACCCGCCGCCCGGCTGCCCGTTCCAGACCCGCTGCCGCTGGAAGGAAAAGGTGCCCGGCAACAAGTGCGAGACCCAGATCCCGCCGCTGCGCAACCTCGGCAACGGGCACAGTTCGCTGTGCTGGCTCGAGGACGACGAACTCGACGCGATGGAGCCGGTGATCAAGATCGCGGCGGAGTAGCGCGCGCAGGGCGAGGGGCTGTCTGCCCCGTCACGCCGCAGGCGTGCGCGGAACAGGGCGAGGGGGCCGTCTGCCCCGTCACGCCGGAGGCGTGCGCGGAACAGGGCGAGGGGGCCGTCTGCCCCCTCGCGCTCCCCCGAGGATATTTGCGGACAGATGGAGGACGGGCGTGAGCACGCCGGACGATCTGCCGCCGCTTCGCGCGGTGATCGCCGCGCACGGGCTCTCGGCGCGGAAAGCGCTGGGGCAGAACTTTCTCCTCGACCTCAACCTCACCGCGAAGATCGC
>CAYTBD010000514.1:0-1890 GCA_964435755.1 uncultured Rhodobacterales bacterium | reverse complement strand
GGGCGCCGCTGGCGGCGGTGACGGTCGATCACGGATTGCGGCCCGGCTCCGCCGGCGAGGCGGCCCATGTCGCCACGGTCTGCGCAGGGCTCGGGATTCCGCATGATGTGCTCACGTGGGTCGGCTGGGACGGGAAGGGCAACCTCCAGGACCAGGCGCGGCGGACGCGGTACTCGATGATGGCGGACTGGGCGCGGGAGCGCGGGCTCGACGCCGTCGCTCTCGGCCACACGATGGACGACCAGGCCGAGACTGTGCTGATGCGCCTTGCCCGGGAGGCGGGGGTGGACGGCCTTTCGGGCATGGCGCCCTCCGTGGTGCGGCATGGCACGACGTTCTGCCGCCCGCTTCTGGACGCGCGGCGGGAGGATCTGCGCGAAGATCTGCGCGCGCGGCGGGTCCGCTGGGCCGACGACCCGTCGAACGAGGATGCGGGATTCGAGCGCGTGCGGGTGCGCAAGGCCCTCGCCGCGCTGGAACAGGCGGGAGTCGGTGTCGACCGGATCGCGGGGTCGGCCGATCATCTGCGCGAAGCGCGGGACGCGCTGGCCCAGGTGGCGGCCGACTTCGCGCAGGAAAGAGTGAAGAGCGTCGCGGGCGACCTGATCTTCGACCGGACGCTCCTGAACCGCCAGCCGGCGGAGATCCGGCGGCGGCTTCTCGTGGGGGCGCTGAAGTGGGTGTCGTCGGCGCAATACCCGCCACGGCGGGAGGCGCTGGCCGATCTAGAGGCGGCCGTTGGTCGCGGCGAGAACGCGACGCTCCATGGCTGCCGGATCATGACGAGCGACTTCACGCTCCGGATCACGCGGGAGGCGAAGGCGGTCGAGGGGCTGTCGGGGCCGACCGACGCACCCTGGGACGTGCGCTGGCGGCTGGAGGGCCCGCATGCGCCCGACCTGCGGGTCCGCGCGCTGGGCGAAGCGCTGAAAGACTGTCCCGACTGGCGCGCGACGGGTCTGCCGCGGGCCACGCTCCTCGCCTCGCCGGCGGTCTGGCGGGGGGAGACGCTGGTCGCCGCGCCGGTCGCGGGGCTCTCCGATGGGTGGAGCGCGCATGTCGGCGATCGGAGTGATTTCGCCGCATCCCTGATCTCGCATTGAACATCACCCCCTGATGTCTATCTTAGACAGGTGGCCGGGCGCGGAAGACGTGCGCCCGCCGATGACCAATTCAAAGGAGAGTCTCCTTGGGCAACGCGCGTAATATCGCCTTCTGGGTCGTGCTCTTTCTGCTGATCCTAGCGCTCTTCAACCTGTTTTCGGGCGGGCAGTCGACCATGTCCTCGCGCTCGATCAGCTATTCGGAATTCGTCGAGTCGGTCGACCGCGGCGAAGTATCGTCGGTCACGCTCGACGGCGAGCAGATCATGTTCCGCGGCAACGACGGACAGGACTACGTGACGATCCGGCCGGAGGGCGCGGACATCACCGACCGGCTCATCGAACAGGACGTGCAGGTGAACGCGCGGCCGCAGGAGCAGTCGGGCTTCACCACGATCCTGATGACCTTCCTGCCGTTCCTTCTGCTGATCGGCGTCTGGATCTATTTCATGAACCGGATGCAGGGCGGCGGACGCGGCGGCGCGATGGGCTTCGGCAAGTCCCGTGCCAAGCTTCTGACCGAAAAGCACGGGCGCGTGACGTTCGACGACGTGGCGGGCATCGACGAGGCCAAGGAAGAACTCGAGGAGATCGTCGAGTTCCTGCGCAACCCGCAGAAGTTCTCGCGTCTGGGTGGCAAGATCCCCAAGGGCGCGCTTCTGGTTGGCCCGCCGGGCACCGGCAAGACGCTGCTCGCACGTGCCATCGCGGGCGAGGCGGGTGTGCCGTTCTTCACGATCTCGGGCTCCGACTTCGTGGAGATGTTCGTGGGCGTCGGCGCGAGCCG
>CAYTBD010000513.1:0-1903 GCA_964435755.1 uncultured Rhodobacterales bacterium | reverse complement strand
GTGCGCGCGTTGGTGTGCGTGCGCTGACCGCGCACGGGGAGGTTCCGGCGGTGACGGAGACCGCGGTAGCAGCCGAGGTCCATAAGCCGCTTGATGTTCATCTGAACGTCGCGCCGCAGGTCGCCTTCGACCATGTAGTTCGCGTCGATGTGTTCGCGCAGCGAGAGCACTTCGGAGTCGGAAAGCTCGTTGACGCGGCGGGCGGTGTCGATGCCGACGGCGTCGCAGATGGTCTTGGCCGAGGACTGGCCGATACCGGTGATGTAGGTGAGGGCGATCGGCACCCGCTTGGAAGTCGGGATGTTTACGCCGGCGATACGTGCCACGTGGTCTCTTCCTTTCGTTGCGGTTCCGTAGCTCCAGAACCTTTTTTCACAACGGAAGCCCGGGACGCGGAGGCCGCCGGGCTCTGTTCTGTTTCGGGGGCTTGTGCGGCGGGGTGCGACCCTCGCGACCAAGCGATTCTCTTTGCGAGATGCGGGTAACTAGGGGGTATCGACCGGCGCGTCAAGGGTGGGTTAGGGTTTATCCGCCCTGCCCCAGAACCCCGTCGATTTCCGCGGCAACCTCGTCGATCGAGCCCAGTCCGTCGACCGTCCGCAGATCGCCCTTGGCGTAGTAGTAGCCGATCAGCGGCGACGTCTTCTTGTAGTATTCCATGAGCCTCTGGCGCAGGCTCTCCTCGTTGTCGTCGGCGCGGCGCTTGAACTCCGTCCCGCCGCAGCCGGCGCACTTTCCGTCATCCGGGATCGGCTTGGTGATGTCGTTGTAGACCTCGCCGCACTCCGCGCAGGTCGAGCGCGCGGTGATCCGCTCCACGAGCGCGTCGTCGTCGACGCGCATCTCGATGACGGCGTCGAGGGTTTCGCCGTGCCGGTCGAGCAAATCTCCCAGCGCATCCGCCTGGGCCAGCGTCCGGGGAAAGCCGTCGAAGATGAAGCTCGCCCCCTTGTGGGTCTCGAGTTGCTCCTCGATCAGGCCGATGACGATCTCGTCGGTCACGAGGTCGCCGCGGTCCATGACCTCGGCCACCTTCTGTCCCATTTCCGTTCCGCTGGTCCGGGCCGCGCGAAGCATGTCTCCGGTCGACAGCTGGATCATGCCCCGCTCGTCAACAAGCTTGCGCGCCTGGGTGCCCTTGCCGGCCCCCGGCGGTCCGAGAAGAATGATGTTCATCGACGTGCAGGCCCCCGTCCCTTGCCGCGGCGTTTTCCGCGCAGCTGCGACTTCTCGATAAGGCCTTCGTACTGATGCGCCAAGAGGTGAGACTGCACCTGCTGGATCGTGTCCATGCCAACCGAGACGATGATCAGGATCGATGTGCCGCCGAAGTAGGCGGTGATCGCAAGCTCGTTCCGGACCACCTCGGGGATCATGACGACGAGCGCGAGGTATCCCGAACCAACCGCCAGGATGCGGGTGACGACGTATTCGAGATACTCCTCGGTCCGCTTGCCGGGCCGGATGCCGGGAATGAAGCCGCCCTGGTTCTTGAGGTTCTCCGCCACCTCGTCCGTCTTGAAGGAGACGTTGAGGGTGTAGAAGTAGGTGAAGAAGATGATCATCGCTCCGAAGAACAGCAGGTAGAGCGGCTGGCCGGGACCGAAGTAGGCGAGGATCGTCGACATCACCGGGCCGGTCTGCTGTCCGCTGAACGTCGCGACCGTCGTCGGCAGCAGAAGCAGCGAGGACGCGAAGATCGCCGGGATGACGCCCGCGGGGTTCACCTTGACCGGCAGGTGCGACGAGCCGCCGTCGTACATCTTCATGCCGACCTGTCGGCGCGGATACTGAATGTGGATCTTCCTGAGAGATCGCTCCATGAACACGACGAAGACGAGCGTCGCCAGAAGCATGATCGACACGCCGATGATGACGGGCGTCGAGATCGCGCCGGTGCGGC
>CAYTBD010000512.1:0-1920 GCA_964435755.1 uncultured Rhodobacterales bacterium | reverse complement strand
CATCGGCGGCCAGGTCGTGATCCGCCCGATGATGTATCTCGCGCTCAGCTACGATCACCGCATCGTCGACGGCAAGGGCGCGGTGACGTTCCTCGTGCGCGTCAAGGAGGCGCTGGAGGACCCGCGGCGGCTGCTGATGGATCTCTGAGAACCGGCGATGGACCCTGTCCCGCAGCCGTGTAGGGTGGGGTTCAAGTCAACCTAGCTGGACCGAGGGCACATGTTCACCGACGAACTCTCCATCCTCCTGATCTACGGGCTGCTGACGGCGCTCCTGCTCATTGGGAAGGTCACCGGCATGATGGCCCGGGTCGACATGGGCTATCTGCTCTCCTCCCGCGACGAGCACCGCACGCTCGAGGGCATGCTCGGCCGCACCGACCGGGCGCTCACCAACTCGATCACCGCGCTCGCGCTCTTTGCGCCGCCGATCCTCGTCCTCGCGGTGAAAGACACCTTCACCGGCGAGAGCCTCCTCGCCGCCCAGGTCTTCCTGATCGCCCGGATCGTCTACGTGCCCGCCTACGTCTTCGGCATCCGCGGCCTGCGCACCGGCGTCTGGACAATCGGCTTCCTCGCCACCGTCGTCCTCTATTTTCTCGCTTTGTGACTGCCGTGACCCGCGCCGCCCATCAGGATATCGACGGCCTCGCCGAAACCCTCGAACAGCGCGCCGAGGTCGAGGGGCTGGCCAGGGGCGTCCGCATCGGCGCACGGCGCCAGATCGTCCGCTGGGGACTGCGCTGGGGAACGGCCTTCGGGATCGCCCTCGTCACGACACAAGCCATCGGCGCCTTTCTCTGGCTCCCCGTCCTCGTCTCCGGTTTCGCGATCCTGTCCCTGCTCTCGATCTTCCTGATCCGGGCCCGCGCGAACCGGAGCGTCGCGGCGGCGCGAGCCGGCTTGACAGGGGGCGACGGCACGCTTTCCGAACCCGCCCGCGCCCCATCGGAGGACCGGCTTTGACTTGCGTGCGTTTCATCGGTCTGGAAACGCAAAAAGCGAGGTATCCCATGGACCGCCCTCTTCCCACCATCATCCGTCGCGACGATCCCGACATCCAGAACTGGGACGACCCGCAGCACGGGCAGGTGAGCTTCCGCCTGCTCATCGACGGCGCGGCCGGGCCCAGCGAAGGCATCGTGCAGGGCATCGCGATCTTCGGCGCCGACGGCTTCGAGAACCCGCACCGGCACGACCGGCCTGAAACCGTCCATCTCCTCGAAGGCACCGGCACCGCGCGCCTCGGCGACAGGGAGGTCGACCTCAACCCGGGCGACACGGTCTTCGTCCCCGCGGGGACGATCCACGAATGGCGCGCCGGGACCAACGGCATGCGCCTTCTCTTCACGTTCCCCGCCGACCGCTTCGACGACGTCGCCTACCGCTTCGGGGCGGACGCATGACTCCGGAACTCACCGCCCTCGCCTTCGCCGGGCTGCTCCAGGTCGTCCAGTACGTCCTGATGTCTGTCCCGGCGAACCTCGAACTCGGCACGCGGAGGACGCTCTCGCCCCGCGACACCGCGGACCTCGCGAAAGAGGTTTCGCCCCGCACCGGCCGCCTGATCCGCGCGCTCGACAACCATTTCGAGGGGTTGATCCTCTTCACCCTCGCGGTCGTCGTCGTCACCTTGTCCGATCAGTCGACGGCCTTCACCGCCGCGATGGCCTGGATCTATCTTGCCGCCCGTGTCGCCTACGTCCCGGCCTACGCCTACGGTCTTTCACCCTGGCGGTCGCTGATCTGGGCCGCGGGCTTCTTCGCGACAGTCCTCATGCTGCTCGCGGCCTTCGTCTGATGCGGAAACGGCCCATACGACATTCATACGCGATACATACGACCGAAAATGCCCCAAGGAGACCCCATGGCTAGCTATGACGTCATCATCATCGGCAGCGGCCCGGGCGGCTATGTCTG
>CAYTBD010000511.1:0-1921 GCA_964435755.1 uncultured Rhodobacterales bacterium | reverse complement strand
GTTACCCCACAGCGACCTCAACGCTGCGCGTCTACCAATTCCGCCACGACCGCACTGCCCTGGCTCGGGTGAGGGGCTATGTAGCGAGTCGCTTCGGCGATGTGAAGGGGGTTTTTCCGCGAAACGCCGGGGCGTTCGGGACGGCCGGTAACCCCGGTGAATCGCGCTCGATCGACCTCGACCCGGGGCAGGACAGGGCGCCGTGCGGACGGCGCGGATGCGTGCTTCAGGAGACCGCGGGCGGGGGATCGGAGCCCCTTCGCCTCCATCGGGTTCCGCGCGATCACCGGGAACGTCGGTGTCCGCGGCCGTCCGGCTCGTCGGCCTCGCCGCGACGAGCCCGGCAGCCCACGGCGCGACGACACCTTTTTGTTTTCGCGGGAATCCCCCATAAGTGACGGGGTCGATGCTCCGCAGTCCGGTCAGACGGTCCGGACCGGGCGCGCGTTTCGGAGGCTTCTCTTGGTCGAATGGATCACGTCGGACCGCCCCGTCGGCTACGCCGACGCGACGCGCTGGATGGAGGTGCGGGCCGACGCCATCGCGGCCGGCGCGGCGGACGAGGCGATCTGGCTTCTCGAGCACCCGTCCCTCTACACCGCGGGGACCAGTGCGCGGCCCGAGGATCTCACCGATCCCCACCGCTTTCCCGTCCATCCCTCGAAGCGCGGCGGGCAGTACACCTACCACGGCCCCGGACAGCGGGTGATCTACGTGATGCTCGACGTGGGCCGCCGCGGCCGCGACATCCGCCGCTTCGTGCAGGATCTCGAGACATGGGTCATCGCCGCGCTGGGCGAGTTCAACGTGCGGGGCGAGATCAGGCCGGACCGCGTGGGCGTCTGGGTCGCGCGGCCCGAAAAGCCGCCCCTGCCCGACGGCACGCTGCGCGAGGACAAGATCGCCGCCATCGGCATCCGCCTCCGCCGCTGGGTCAGCTTCCACGGCATCTCGATCAACGTGGAGCCCGACCTCACGCATTTCGACGGGATCGTGCCCTGCGGCATCCGCGGCCATGGCGTGACGAGCCTCGTCGATCTGGGGCTTCCGGTCACGCTGGACGACCTCGACATGGCGTTGAGGCGCACCTTCGGCACGGTCTTCGACCCGCTCCGGCAACCGGCCTCGTCCGGCGCCCCGGCGGTGGCCCAAGACGTTTGATAACATCTCCCCGAAAGCGTAACATCCGCGCCATGGATACGGCCCCTCAGAAGAAGCCGGACAAGAAAAGCTGGGAGTTTTCGAGCGTCTACGGCGCCGTCGATTCGTCCGGCCGCGCGCCCTCCTTCGGCGCCGAAATCGGAGCTCTCTATTCCTCGAGTTCCGTTGGATTGTGCCTGATCGGACGGGACATGACCTTCATACGGGTGAACGAGGCGCTCGCGCGGATGAACGGCATCGCGATCGAGGACCACATCGGTCGCCGGGTCTGCGACGTCGTCCCCGGCGTATCGCGCCCCGCGGCCGCCCTGATGCGCAAGCTCGTCGAGTCGCAAGCGCCGGTCGGCCCCTTCGATCTCGAGGGGGAGACGCCGGCCCAGCCGGGCGTCGAGCGGATATGGTCCCAAAGCTGGACCCCGGTCTTCGACGCCAACGGCGCGGTCGTCGCGGCATCGATCATCATCATCGAAGTCACCGAAGCGCGCCGGGCAGAGCGCCTTCTCGCCGAGCGCGCCGAAGAGGTGCGCAGGATTCTCGACGGCGTCGTCGCCTTCGCCGGACGGCTCGCCCCCGACGGGACGCTGACCGAGGCGAACGAACGGGCGATGCTGACGGCCGGCGTCCCCCGAGAAGACCTCGTGGGGCGCAAGTTCTGGGACTGCTTCTGGTGGAACTGGTCGAAGGAAAGCCGGGACCGGCTGAGGCAGGCCATCGCCCGCGCCCGAGGCGGGGAAAGCCTGCGCTACGATGTCGAAATCCG
>CAYTBD010000510.1:604-1925 GCA_964435755.1 uncultured Rhodobacterales bacterium | reverse complement strand
GAATATCCGTCAGGAGAGCGAACGCCTTTCCCGGCTGATCGAGAACGTCCTGGATTTCTCCCGCCTCCAGCGCGGGCGGAAGCGATATGACTTCTGCCTCGGAGACGTCAATGCCTGCATCGCCGACGTCGTGGCCATGACGAGGCCCTATGCCGCGGAGCACGGGTTCGAGGTGGAGACCGATCTCGCGGAGCTGCCGCAAGTCCGCTTCGACCGGGACGCGATCGCCCAGATCGTCGTGAACCTGCTGGACAACGCGGTCAAGTACGCCCGGTCGGCGGAAGACAAGACGATCTCCGTGCGGACACGAATGACCGACGGCTTCGCGATCGTCGAAGTCGAGGACCACGGTCCGGGCGTGCCGCACCGTCAGCAGAAGAGGGTCTTCGAGCAGTTCTATCGCTGTCCGCAGGATGCAGGCAAGGGGTCGCAGGTGGCGGGGACCGGGCTCGGCCTGTCCCTCGTCCGGCGGTTCGCCCAGGCCCACGACGGGTTCGTCGAGATCCTCTCCGCTCGTCCCAGAGGCGCGATCTTCCGTGTCGGACTCGCCGTCCGCATGTAGTTCGCAGACGAAGGAAGCGAAAGAAGTTGAAAGAACGTGGGAGCGAAGACCGCGCCCAAGCTCTCGCCTCTTCTTGCACCTCCTTTTGTTTCTTTCGGCTTCAGATTCTTCTCTTCCCCATCCTCTCACACACCGCGTCTTTTACAGGCTATTTACAAAACAGGACCTTGTCTATGCGTTATAGTATCTATAGAGAAACGCAGCCACCGAACCCTTGAGAGACAGGAGGTGTCGACATGATCAGGCGCAGGCGAGTGTTCTTTGTGATGGCAGTCCTTGTTCTATGGGCTCTATGCCCCTCCAGCTTCGGACAGATGCGCCACGTGGGCCTGCGGCCTCCTGCCTCGAACGTCCTGGTCCCCCAGGTGCGCGGCTGGGCCCTGACGGAGGAGACTCAAAGGGCCATCGCGCTGACCCACGTGCAGGTGCGAGTGGACATCGTCGAGACGGTGGCGACCACCACGATCGAGATGCGGATCGAGAACCGGACGGGCCGACGGCAGGAGGCGGAGCTTGTCGTCCCCGTCCCCGAAGGGGCGGTCGTACGCGGCTTTGCCTACGACGGCCCCAACGGTGACATCACGGCCCAGGTCCTGCCGAAGGACGAGGCGAAACGGATCTACGAGGGTCTCGTCGCACAGATCCGCGACCCTGCCCTGGTCGAATTCATCGGCTATAACCTGATCCGTTCGAGCGTCTTTCCGGTCGAAGCGAACGGTCGGCAGAAGATGCGCCTGACCTACGAGCACCTGCTCGAAA
>CAYTBD010000510.1:0-594 GCA_964435755.1 uncultured Rhodobacterales bacterium | reverse complement strand
GGCGGAATTCTTGAGTTTGAGCCCCTGCACTTTTTTCAGCGGGATCGGCTGTGAACTCCAGGCTGCCGTGACGGGGGCGCTCTGCCGCTCGAATCGCGCGATGAAAACCAAGTTCCCGTCTTTCTCGAATGTTTCCATTCCGACGGGACGCGCGCCCTCCAGGAAATGGACGGCGACCGCGTGGATTACGTCCTTCCGCGCACCGAGTCGCTCGGATACGGGGTGCCGTGGAAGGTGACGGGGACGATCAGGGCCAAGTGCCCAATCTCGACTGTCTACTCTCCAAGTCACAAGCTCCAGATCGAACGCGTCAGCGATCGACAGCTCTCGATCGAGATCGCGACGAAGGCGATGGCCGAGCCCGGGCCCTTCCGTCTTTCCTATCTGCTCCAGGGCAAAGAGGTGACCGCCTCCATGCTGGCCTATCCCGACGAGACGGTCGGCGGCGGCTACTTCCTTCTGCTGGGTGGACTGCCTTGTCCGGACGCCTCTGAACGAGAAACAGCCATCAAACGCGAGGTCACGCTCGTGATCGACCGCTCGGGGAGCATGCGAAACGAGAAGCTCGAACAGGTCCGCGAGGCGGCCCTGCAG
>CAYTBD010000509.1:0-1927 GCA_964435755.1 uncultured Rhodobacterales bacterium | reverse complement strand
AGATCTTGTTCAGAACGACCATGTCAGCCTCCCTGGCCCCGCAGCCAAATGAAGAAAAGAATCAGAAGCACGGCGACGAACTGCGCGCCGATCCGGTAGCGCATGAGCCTGTTCGAGTGCTTCCTGTTGAACGCGCCACCCTTGCCGTAGCTGCCGATGCCCATGACGAGAATGCCCACCACGCCGAGCATGACGAGGACGATCACGATGAAGAGGGGGTCGGACATCATGGCGAGGGTTCCTTTCGCGGGCGATGTAGCGGGGCGGCCCGGAAAAGCGAAGGGCGAAGTCAGGCTTTCTGCAGGATCGCGTCGAGAAGCCGCGTGGGCAGGAGCCGCCGCGCGATGCCGATCGCGTACGTGGGCACGGTGACGTAGTAGCGCGGGCGGGGCCGCGGGCTTTCCAGCGCATGCTGGAGTTTCCTGGTCACCGCCGAGGCCGGCAACTCGAACCGGTCCGGGCCACTGCTCTCGTAGAGGCGCTTGAGGAGGGTCTGCCGGTACTGCTCGGCCCGCGGCGAGGCCTCCCAGTCGATCCAGCGCTCGAAATGCGGGATCGAATTCACCCGGATCTTCGAGGTCACGGGGCCAGGCTCGATCAGGATGACCTTCACCGGCGTGTCCGCCAGCTCGAGCCGGAGCACATCCGTCAGCCCTTCGAGCGCATGCTTCGTCGCGACGTAGGCGCCGCGCCACTTGAGCCCGACGAGTCCAAGAACCGACGAATTCATCACGATCCGCCCGTGTCCCTGCGCCCGCATCACCGGGATCACGTGGCGGGTGAGTTCGTGCCAGCCGAAGAGGTTCGCCTCGAAGATCTGCCGCAGCGCCGCTGTCGGCATGTCCTCGACCGCCCCGGGAATGGCGTAGGCGCCGTTATGGAACACCGCGTCGAGCGTGCCGCCCGTCGCCTCCAGTACCGTCGCAAGGCCCGTCACGATGCTGTCGGCATCCTCGTAATCGATCCGCGGGCTCTCGAAGCCCTCCATCGTCATCCGCGCGCAGTCGTCGGGCTTCCGGCAGGAGGCGAAGACGCGCCAGCCCCGGGACCTGAGCCCCTTCGCCGCGTCATAGCCGATGCCCGAAGAGCACCCGGTGATGAGAACGCTCCGTTCCGCCATTTGCCCGCGCCCCGCCTTTTCGTGTATGGACCCGCTACGCCGGCGCCATTACACAATATCCATGACCGACGCCACCGACGACGACAAGATAGACCCATCCGAAGGGTTCGAGCCGCTCCGCCGCGCCATCGGCGAGCGGTATCTGACCTATGCGCTCTCCACGATCATGCACCGCGCGCTGCCGGACGCCCGCGACGGCCTCAAACCGGTCCATCGGCGGATTCTCTACGCGATGCGCGAATTGCGCCTCGCCTCGAACGGCGGCTTCCGGAAGTCGGCGAAGATCTCCGGCGACGTCATGGGGAACTACCACCCGCACGGCGACGCCGCGATCTACGACGCCATGGCGCGCCTCGCGCAGGACTTCAATGTCCGTTATCCGCTGGTGGACGGGCAGGGGAACTTCGGCAATATCGACGGCGACAACCCGGCCGCGCCGCGCTACACCGAAGCGCGCATGACGATCGCCGCCGAGGCGCTGCTGGAAGGGCTCGACGAGGATTCCGTCGATTTCCGGGACAACTACGACGGGACGCTGCGCGAACCGGTCGTGCTGCCGGCGTCGTTCCCCAACCTGCTCGCCAACGGCTCCTCCGGCATCGCCGTGGGCATGGCCACCAACATCCCGCCCCACAACATCGCGGAACTCTGCGACGCCTGCCTCCACCTCATCAAGACGCCCGACGCCCGCGACGAGACGCTTCTGAACTACGTCCCCGGCCCGGACTTCCCAACGGGCGGCGTCATCGTGGAGCCGCGCGAGAACATCGCGGAGGCGTACCGGACAGGCCGTGGGTCGTTCCGCCT
>CAYTBD010000508.1:0-1929 GCA_964435755.1 uncultured Rhodobacterales bacterium | reverse complement strand
CGTAGCACTCGTAGGGCTGTGCGCGCCGCAGGTCCCAGGCGAGGCCCGAACCGCGGACCAGCACCCCCGACATCGCCCAGTCCTGGATGTCCTCCTCGGTCACCACGCCGATATCCACGTTGCGCTGCTTGAATATGCGGTTCTCGGTCAGAAGTTCGTCGATATCGTCGAGCACCTTCGGGAAATGATCCGCCCATTCGTCGATATCGTCGATGAGCGAGGGGGGCAGGTCCTGGTGCACGCCGCCCGGCCGGAAGTAGGCCGCGTGGAGACGCGCGCCCGAGGCCCGCTCGTAGAAGATCATGAGCTTCTCGCGCTCCTCGAAGCCCCAGAGCGGCGGGGTCAGCGCGCCCACGTCCATGGCCTGCGTGGTGACGTTCAGCAGGTGGTTCAGGATGCGCCCGATCTCGCAGTAGAGCACCCGGATGAGTTGCGCCCGGCGCGGCACCTCCACGCCCGTGAGCTTCTCGATCACGAGGCACCAGGCGTGTTCCTGGTTCATCGTGCCCACGTAGTCGAGCCGGTCGAAATAGGGCAGGTTCTGGAGATAGGTGCGCGTCTCCATCAGCTTCTCGGTGCCCCGGTGAAGAAGCCCGATGTGCGGATCGCAGCGCTCCACGATCTCGCCGTCGAGCTCCAGCACAAGCCGGAGCACGCCGTGCGCCGCCGGGTGCTGCGGTCCGAAGTTGATATTGAAGTTGCGGATCTTCTGCTCGCCGGTCAGGGCGTCTTCGAAGCTGCCGTCCATGGTTCAGACCCTTTCAGGCTCATAGGCCCAGCCGGCGGGGCGCCGCCCCAGCCACTCGGCCACGAAATCGTATTGCGCCGAAAGCCGGTCGCGGGCCGCGCGGCGGCCGTCCTCCGGCATCGGCTCCCCGCGCCCCGCGTGGATGCGGCGCGAGAAATCGGCCTCGGGCGTCGCGATCCCGAGGAACGCGCAGATCCGCGCGAGACCGGCGGCCGAGAACATCTCCTCGGTCACCGCCACCATCAGCCGCCGCGGGTCGACGGCCCGCGCGAGCTTTCCGATCGCCGCGCGGTAATCGCCCCGCGCCGCGATCTCGCTCTCCTTGCCGCGAAACACGCGGGACAGGACATGCGCCGCCCGGCCCGTATCATTGCCGTCCCGGGCCGCACGGCCGGCCGCGATCATGCGGACATGGCTCCAGAGCCGCTCCACCGGGTCGCGGACGAGGTAGAGAAACCGGACGTCGCGGCCCATCTTCGCCATCCGCGCGAGACGCTCCTGCGAAAGCAGCGCATAGGCCGGCGTCATGTCGGCCACCAGCCGGCCGCCGGCGCCCTCCGTCAGGTAGTCCAGATAGGCCTCCCGATCCTCGGGCTGCCGCAGGACGCCGAGCCAGTCGTCGCAATCCGCGATCTGGCGCGTCCGCGTGGCGCGCCGATGCGGCCCCGCCCCGTCCATCTCGGAGAGATAGCGCGCCCGCCGCGCCTCCACCGCCGCGATCTGCCGCTCCGCCTCGCCCTTGTCGAGCGCGTCGAAGTAGTGGAGTTCCTTGATCGAGCGCAGCGCGCAGCCCGGATGATCGGACAAGACACGGTGCAGCCAGCTGGTGCCCGCCTTGGCGGCCCCGACGCAGAAGAGGATGGGGGGGTCCCCGCTCACTTCGCCTCCGCCTTGTCGTCGCCGGGCAGGATGTATTCCGCACCTTCCCACGGGCTCATGAAGTCGAAGAGCCGGTATTCCTGGACGAGATTCACCGGCTCGTAGACCACGCGCTGCTGCGCCTCGTCGTAGCGGACCTCGGTATATCCCGTGGTCGGAAAATCCTTCCTGAGCGGATAGCCCCGGAACCCGTAGTCGGTCAGAAGCCGCCGCAGGTCCGGGTGGCCCGAGAACAGGATTCCGAACATGTCGAAGATCTCCCGCTCGAACCAGTTGGCCGACGGGTGAACGGCGGTGATCGA
>CAYTBD010000507.1:0-1939 GCA_964435755.1 uncultured Rhodobacterales bacterium | reverse complement strand
TGGCTGCGGGCGCCCGCGGTATCCTTATCGTGGCGGGGCTTCTTTCCGTCGCGCTGTCGGTGATGATCTTCACGAACTTTCCGCAGTCCGGCGCCGTTGTGCTGGGGGTCTTTCTTGCGATCGAGCTGATCTCGAACGGAATATCGCTGATATTTGTGGCCCTCGACCGGCGTGATCCGCAAACGGCATGATGGCCCGCAGGTCAGCCCGGATTCGTCCGGGCTGACGTCTGTTCGCTATCCTGCGTCGGTCGATGGCCATGAAAGCTGAGAAATCGATGTCATTGTGCTCCATCCCTTCGAAGGTTGTGCTCCTACTGGCCCTCTTCCTTGTCGCGCCCTTGGTTGCGCCGCATGTGGCTGAGGCAGAGGAGGCCGGGACGCGCGGCGTGCCGTTCCTGACGAACCGGGCCCGGACCGGTGACGACAATCCACGGCGTTTCTACGGCGACGAGCGCGGCGTTCTGGAAGCCGGGTACTGCGATATCGTCGAACGGCGGCTGAACATGCTGTCCACGGTTGCGGATGCGGCGCCGTTCCATATCCCGGAGGAAATCCTGAGGGTTGGCGCCGTTCGGCCAATGTCCGAGGACGCGGTTCTTTCATCGCTGGGAACGGAGGAGGGCAGGGCGTCTCCGGTGCTCTATACGCACGGTTTCTTTATCGATTTCGAGAAGGGATGCCGTCGCGCCACCGTCCTGCAGGAGAGCGCGAGGCTCGAGGGGCGGTTCCTTTGGTTCAGCTGGCCGTCCAACGGCAGCCTGCTCAACTACACCCATGACGAGGCCGATCTCTACTGGAGCGTGCTGGGCCTCGCCGAAGCCATCATCGACCTTGAAGACCGTTTCGGTTCGGGTCAGGTCAACCTTGCGGGACACAGTCTTGGCGGTCGCGGCACGATCCTTGCGATCCATGATGTGGCGGCTCAACGGCCCGACGTCATGCTGGGCGATGTCGTCCTCTTGGCGCCCGACATGGATTTCGACGTTTTCGCACGCCTTCTGCCGCGGATCCGCCCGATCGCGCGGAGCATCACACTTTACATCGCCAAGGCCGACCGTCCGCTGGCGCTGTCGGAACAGGTGCATGGCTATCCACGGCTCGGCCAGACCGGCAATGACGTGTCGCTCCTCAAGGGGGTCGAGGTGATCGATCTGAGCGATTTGCAGGTGCGCAGCCCGACGGGGCATCTCTACCATGTCTACAATGCCGAGGTTGGTGCCGACTTGGACCAGCTTCTGAACCAGGGGTTGCCGGCGGTCGAGCGTCGGAACATGCTGCAGGTCGGACCGAACCTCTGGCGCTTGCAATCCGGCGATTGATACTGAAGCGTCGTGGCCGACACGGCTGACTGATACGAAGGCCAAGGGCCGTCACACCGGGCGCGAGCCGGGCAAGCATACGAGGAGACAGGGACTATGGGTTGGAACATCGCCAAAGTGTCGGGATGCATGATCATGCTGTCTGCGGCGCCACTCATCGCGCAGGACTTCGACCCGGGCCTCGGCGTCGAGGCGGTCGCGGTGCTTGAGGATGGCCGTATCCTCGTGCGCAACGGTGAAACCGCGTACGATTGCGGCCTTGTAGCCAACGCCGGGACGGTAGAGCTGGACGATTGCGTCGCCCGGCCCTCGCAGGACAGCGAGGCCGTCGCGCTGTTGTTGACGCTTTCCGAAGAGGATTGGCAGGCAGCGGTGCGTGACACGCTGCAGGATGCGCAATGCCGTCTCTCGGCCTTCACGGCCATTGGCGAGGTGCTTGCCGCCACCGCCGCAGCCAACGGCGTCGCCCCCGAAGCCATCGATCGCGCGCGCGCCGCCCTGTCGACCCGTGCCGAAGCAGCCGTGACTCAGATGTTGCGCGCGGGCGATCTGTCCTATCGTGACGGCGAGCTTGCGTTGGACGCTTGCCCATGATCCGGAAAGGGTCCGAATGCGGAT
>CAYTBD010000506.1:0-1951 GCA_964435755.1 uncultured Rhodobacterales bacterium | reverse complement strand
TCCTTGAACACCCCGCTGCCCGAGATGTTGGCCGACTTGACGCCAGCCCCTCCCAGAAGCTCGCGCCACCCCCCGGCGCTCTCGAGGCTCGTCACGTCCACGCTTTCCGCGTTGAAGCTCACCCGCGTGGCGCGCAGCCCCGCGATGGTCTCGAACTGGCCGCCGCCGGTCAGGTCGAGCTTGATCAGAAGGTCTTTCCCAGCCTGGGCACCCATGTCGGTCTCTCCGTTCTCAGATGTCGTCGTCCACGCGCGCCCGGAACGTCAGATCGATCCGCCGCACATCTCCCGCCCGGACCCGCCGCGCGCGGGCCGAGAGGAATTCCATCGCCACCAGCCGCCCGCGTCCCAGCGTCGGCCCCGCGCCCAGAAGCGCGTCCGACACCGCCGCCGCCGCGTTCTTGGCCGTCTGGAACCCGGCCGCGTCCGTCACCACGCTGACCACGAAGCGATGCTCCGCGCCGCGCCCCGTCTTGTCCGACCGGTCGCGCACATCCTCCGGTCCGAGGCTCACGTAGGTGCCCGGCACCGGCCCGGCCGGGACCACGTCGTAGATCGCGGGACCGACGAGCGCGCCCAGAGCCGGATCCCCGGCCAGCCGCTGGTAGATCGCCGCCTGAAGCGCCGCCGCAACGCCGTAGCTCATGCCGACACCTCCTCTCGCGCGAAGCAGACGAGATAGGTGCCCGCCGCCGCGTCCTCCGTCACCGCCTGGATGCGGAACACCCGCTCGCCATCCCTGAACCGCTGCTCCGGCTTCGGGCGCGACGGCGCGCCCACCGGCGACGCGCGCACCGTGATCCGGTAGGGCACCGTCGACAGAGTCAAGAATTCCGCCGCCTTTTCGCGGCCCGTGCCCGCTTTCACATGCGCCCAGAGCGCGCCCAGCGGGACCCACGTCTCCTCGAAGCCGCCGGCGCCGTCCGGTACGGTCTGCGCGTCCTCGAGCACCAGCTTGCGGTTGAGCCGCACCATCAGCGGAGCCCTCCGAAGAGGCGCACGTTGCGATACCGCTCGATCAGGGCCGCAACGCCGCCCGGCAGTCCGTCCGACACCGCCATGTCGTGCCGGTGCTCGTAGTAATGCGCCGCCAGACGCAGCACGGCCTGGGCAAGATCGGCGGGCACATCCGTCCATGCCGGCCCGAACCCGCCGTCGAAGGTGATCTCGGCCGACCCGCTCACCGGGATCGTCGGGAGCACCAGCCCCGCCGCCACCAGCGCCGGCCGGTGAAGATCGCGCTCCAGCCGGTACCGCCCGACCGCGACCTCGGCCTCGACGCCGTTCCGGTCCCGGATCGCGAAGCCCGTCACCGCGCTCACCGGCGCGACGGGCAGGACCTGCCGCCCCAGATCGCGCCAGGCGGTCACCGACCACCCGAACCTCCGCGACAGCAGGGCCTTGCCCGTCCGCCCCTCGATCGCGCCAAGCGCCGCGCGCAGGCAGCTCTCCAGCACCGCGTCCTGCAGGTCGTCGTCGGCAAACCCGGTGCCCAGCCGCAGATGATCCCTGAGTGGCTGGACCGGGAGCGCCGCCGCCGGCACCGTGGTCTGCTCCGTTAACATCATGACTTTTCTCCGAAACTCCCGCCCCTCCGGGCTCAGGTGATGGGCGCGCGCCCCCGCATTGCTCGGACGGAGGGGGAGCAGCTAGACAACACGGGTCTGAAAACCGGCGCGCACCCACCGACCCGACCGGAGCACGCCCCGGCCCGGCCATTCCCGGCCCCTTACGAGACCGAGAATTTCAGGAGCTTGATCGCCGCGAAGTCGCTCACGTCGCCGCCCACGCGCTTCGTCGCATAGAAGAGGACGTGCGGCTTGGCCGAGAACGGATCGCGCAGAATGCGCAGGTCCGGCCGTTCCGCGATGGTATAGCCCGCCGCGAAATCGCCGAAGGCGATGGCGGACGCGCCGGCGGCGACGTCGGGCATGTCCTCCGCGATCAGGACG
>CAYTBD010000505.1:0-1952 GCA_964435755.1 uncultured Rhodobacterales bacterium | reverse complement strand
TGGGCGACGCGGCGACGACCTCGGCCCGTTCGGCCGGCGCGATCGGGCCCAGTTGCGACGACGGTGGGCGGATGAGCGTGCGCTCCACGACGCCGGGCGCACCCTTCTCGTCCAGCATCGAGGTGACCGCTTCGCCCACGCCGACCTCGCGGATCGCGGTTTCCGTATCGAAACGCGGGTTCGACCGGTAGGTCTCGGCGGCCCGGCGAAGCTGTTTCTGATCGCGGGCGGTGAAGGCGCGCAAGGCGTGCTGCACCCGGTTGCCGAGCTGGCCCAGCACGTCCTCGGGAATGTCGTCGGGGTTCTGGGTGACGAAATAGACTCCGACGCCCTTCGACCGGATCAGCCGTGCGACCTGCTCGACCTTGTCGACAAGCGCCTTCGGCGCGTCGTCGAAGAGAAGGTGCGCCTCGTCGAAAAAGAAGACGAGCCTGGGCTTGTCCGGATCGCCCACCTCGGGAAGTTCCTCGAAGAGCTCCGACAGCAGCCACAGGAGCGTGGTGGCATAGAGCCTCGGCGATGACATCAGCCTGTCCGACGCGAGGATGTTGATGCGGCCGCGGCCATCGACATCGGTGCGCAGGATGTCCGGGAGCTCGAGAGCCGGCTCGCCGAAGAACCGCGCGCCGCCCTGGTTCTCGAGCACGAGAAGCTCGCGCTGGATCGCGCCGACCGAGGACGTCGCCACATTGCCATAGCGCAGCGACAGCGCGGTCTGGTTCTGACCGACCCAGACCAGAAGCGCCTGGAGATCCTTCAGGTCGAGAAGCGGCAGCCCCTCTTCGTCGGCGACGCGGAACGCGATGTTGATCACGCCTTCCTGCGCGTCGGTCAGCCCGAGCATCCGCGAGAGCAGGAGCGGTCCCATTTCGGCGACCGTCGTGCGGATCGGGTGGCCCTGCTCACCGAAGAGATCCCAGAAGGTCACCGGAAAGGCGGCGTAGGCGTAGTCGGAGAAGCCGATCGTGCCGGCGCGCGTCATGAAGGCGTCGTGGAGCTTGAAGCCCTCCGATCCGGCCCGCGCGAGCCCCGCAAGATCTCCCTTCACATCGGCGAGAAAGACCGGCACCCCCGCCGCGGAGAAGCTTTCGGCGAGGATCTGGAGGGTCACGGTCTTGCCCGTTCCGGTGGCCCCCGCGATCAGCCCGTGCCGGTTGGCGTACTTCAGAAGAAGATGTTGCGGATCCGCGTGGTCTTCGCCGCCGCCGCCCAGGAAAATCGCACCCGTCGCCACCCGCACGTCCTTTCGTCACTTTGAAACCGCCGTCAAAATACAGTGTTAACTGTTTTACGCCAGTCTGCTCCTTGTCCCGGCGGACACTGGTGCCGGGACGGACTTCCTCCCTGACGGACT
Organism: uncultured Rhodobacterales bacterium; assembly: GCA_964435755.1. Classification (GTDB taxonomy): domain Bacteria; phylum Pseudomonadota; class Alphaproteobacteria; order Rhodobacterales; family Rhodobacteraceae; genus DAINOF01. The sequence continues at coordinate 598 of CAYTBD010000505.1, read as the reverse complement.
GGCCGCGCCGGCTTCCGGTGCGGCCCTTTTTTCCGCCCTCAAAGCCCTTCAACTTGGCTGTTGACGGTCACGGGCAAAGCGACTAGCGTTCGGCGCAATAACTAAGTCGGCCAGTCCGGCAGGGAGAACAAAATTCGGAAAAGGGTCCTTCGGGGCCCTTTTTTCTTGCGAGATCGGCGCTCCGCCGCCAGCGGGAAATTCGCCCCTGACACGCGCGCGGCGCCGTGTTAATCCCCGTCGCAAGAAGCAGAACGAACAAAGCGAGAGCCTCATGCGCGCACACGCCCTTCCCTTCCTCGCAGCGCTGGCGATGGCCGCGACCGGCCCGGCATTCGCCCAGTCGACCGGAGAACCCGTGCCGGCCGAGGACGGGGTGCAGCCCGGCGACGGCATCAGCCTCGGCGAGCCCGTGCAGGATGACGGCGGCATCGGAGCGCCGTACGTCCGGGAGGAATTCGGCGACTGGGACCTGCGCTGCGTCAGGACAGAGGGCGGCAACGATCCCTGCCAGCTCTACCAGTTGCTCGAGGATCAGGGCGGCAACGCGGTGGCGGAGATAAGCGTCTTTCCGCTTCCCGAAAATCAGCAGGCCGAGGCA
>CAYTBD010000504.1:0-1954 GCA_964435755.1 uncultured Rhodobacterales bacterium | reverse complement strand
CTTCCGATCATCGAGACGCAGGCGGGCGACGTCTCCGCTTACATCCCGACCAACGTGATCTCGATCACCGACGGCCAGATCTTCCTCGAGACCGATCTTTTCTTTCAGGGCATCCGCCCCGCCGTGAACACAGGTCTCTCGGTGAGCCGCGTGGGGTCCGCCGCACAGACCAGCGCGATGAAGTCGGTCGCCGGCCCGGTGAAGCTCGAGCTTGCGCAGTATCGCGAAATGGCGGCCTTCGCCCAGTTCGGCTCCGATCTCGACGCCTCCACCCAGCAGCTGCTGAACCGGGGTGCCCGCCTGACCGAGATCATGAAGCAGCCGCAATATTCGCCGCTGAGCAACGCGGAAATCGTCTGCGTCATCTTCGCCGGCACGAAGGGCTATCTCGACAAGCTGCCCGTGCGTGACGTCGGCCGGTTCGAGGCGGGCCTGCTGAACCACCTGCGCACAAAGCACAAGGATCTCCTCGACTGGATCACCACCGAGGATCCGAAGATCAAGGGCGAGGCGGAAGACAGGATCCGCGCCGCGCTGGACGAATTCGCCGCAGATTTCTCCTAAGCGGCCCCAAGGGACAGGGACATGCCCAGCCTCAAGGATCTGAAGAACAGGATCGAAAGCGTCAAGTCGACGCGGAAGATCACCAAGGCCATGCAGATGGTCGCGGCGGCCAAGCTCCGCCGCGCCCAGGATGCCGCCGAAGCCGCCCGGCCCTATACGGAGCGGTTCAATGCCGTCATGTCCGGTCTCGCCCAGTCGGTCGGCGACAGCGACACCGCGCCACGCCTCCTTCGCGGGACGGGCAGCGACCAGACGCATCTTGTCGTCGTGATGACCGCCGAGCGCGGCCTTTGCGGCGGCTTCAACTCGTCGATCGCGCGCCTCGCGCGCCAGCGCATCGACAGCCTGATCGCGAACGGCAAGACGGTGAAGATCCTCACCGTCGGCAAGAAGGGGCGCGACATGCTCAAGCGTGACCACGGCGAAAAGCTCGTGGGACACGTCGACCTCACGGAGGTCAAGCGCGTGGGCTACGACGACGCCGAGCGCATCGCGAAGGATGTCCTCGCGCGCTTCGACGCGGGCGATTTCGACGTCGCGACGATCTACTACAGCCGCTTTCAGAACGTGGTCACGCAGATCCCGACCGCGCAGCAGATCATCCCGGCCGATTTCGAGGCCGAAGAGGACGCCTCCGCGTCCTCGCTCTATGATTACGAGCCCTCCGAGGAAGGTATCCTCGCCGATCTCCTGCCGCGCGGCGTCGCCATCCAGATCTTTGCCGCGCTTCTGGAGAACGGCGCCTCCGAGCAGGGCGCGCGGATGAGCGCCATGGACAACGCGACGCGGAACGCCGGCGACATGATCGACAGGCTGACCATCGTGTACAACCGCTCGCGCCAGGCCGCGATCACCAAGGAACTCATCGAAATCATCTCGGGCGCCGAGGCGCTCTGACGGAACCGGAGAAGAGAAATGGCAGCAGCAACTGGCAAAGTCACGCAGGTGATCGGTGCCGTCGTGGACGTGCACTTCGACGAGCACCTCCCGGCAATTCTGAACGCGCTCGAGACGGACAACAACGGCAAGCGGCTGGTTCTCGAGGTCGCCCAGCACCTTGGCGAGAACTCCGTCCGCACGATCGCCATGGACGCCACCGAAGGCCTCGTCCGCGGTCAGCCTGTCACCGACACCGGCGGACCGATCACGGTTCCGGTCGGCGACGCCACGCTCGGCCGGATCATGAACGTCGTCGGTGAAGCCATCGACGAAAAGGGCCCGGTCGAAGCCAAGGAACATCGCAGCATCCACCAGGCCGCGCCGACCTTCGAGGAGCAGGCGACCTCTTCGGAAGTCCTCGTCACCGGCATCAAGGTGATCGACCTGCTGGCGCCCTACGCCAAGGGCGGCAAGATCGGCCTCTTCGGCGGCGCCGGCGTGGGCAAGACGG
>CAYTBD010000503.1:0-1956 GCA_964435755.1 uncultured Rhodobacterales bacterium | reverse complement strand
CTGTCGCCCGCGAGACCGGAGCAGAGGCCGAGAAGGCGTCCTCCTGCGCGTCGCGGGTCTGCCTGAGAAAGGCCCATCCGGCGATACCGCCGACCGGAACGACCGGCTGAAAGCTCATGCCGGTCTTGTCGCGAAGAGCCGTTCCTCGCGCGCGAGGAGGCATCGCAGGGCCTTGAGCGCCTGGTAGTGTTCGTCGGACGCGACCGCCTCCGTCGCGATGGACAGTTGCTTTCGGCTGTCGGAGTCCGTGAACACCTGGCTCAATTGCTCGATCCCGCGCAGGAGCTGCTGGCAGGCATCCGAAGGCGCTACGTCCCCCGAGAGCACGAGTTGAGCGATATAGCACACGCGACGGACCGGCGTGTTAACCTCGTCGGGATGGAGGGCGTCGCGCAACCGCAAGATGCTGGCATTGGGCGAGACGATCGAGATTCGCGTACGCCTGTCCCCGTTCTCGATCACGGCGCCATTGATGAGAACCCGCTCTTTTGGCGAGAGCTTGAGAACGAGGCCGCTCATGACGCACCCCCGCCGGGACGCAGCCCCTTCATGACGACCGTGTTGATCTCGATGAGGACATCGGCGCTCGCCTGGCCGCGAAGGATCCTTGCGCTGTGCTGCTCGACGAACTCCGCGAGATAGAAGATCTTCGCGCGGAGCTCCGGGGGCAGTTGGTTTTCAGTGTCCGCGACGTCGGCTGCGAGGATGGTCCAGAGTTCGCGGTTTTCGTGAAGCGCCGCGGCGAGCGCCGGAAAGTCCGCGGAGGGTCCTTCCGTACCGGCGCGTATGCGCGCCGTCACGCGCGCGAATGCGTCGTGCTCGCTGCTTCGGTGCGTCCGTATCGGCGCGGCGTTCGTGCCGTAGGCGGCCCTGGCGAGATCGAGATCGGTCACTGAGGTGGCTCCGGAGTGGTCGTGGCGCGCTCGGCGCGATCAGGAATGAGCCCACGGCACCGGTCACGGCGCCGTGGGCGTGGTCATCAGCGGAACAGCGCGAGGATCGACTGCGGCGCCTGGTTCGCGATCGACAGTGACTGTGTGGCAAGCTGCTGCTGCACCTGAAGCGCCTGAAGCCGGGCCGAGGCTTCCTCGAGATCGGCGTCCACCATCGTACCGATGCCGGACTTGAGGGAGTCGGTCAGCTTCGAGACGAACTCCGACTGGGTCTCTACCCGGCTCTGCGCCGAACCGAACGCGGCCGAGGCGTCGATGGCGTTCTGGATCATCGTCTCGATGTTCTCGAGAGCCGCATCGGCCCCGCCATCGGTGCCCACGTTCAACTGGTCGAGGCCGAACAACCCGCCCGACGCCGTACCGCCGGTTCCGGCCGCAACGTCGAGTGCGACCGCCGAAGCGCCGTTGTTGTCCACTTTCAGGCTCACTTGCCCGCTCGTCCCGTCGATGGCGATCGAGGTGGAGATGTCGGCGAGGCCGGCACCGTCGATCGCGGTTTTCAGACCGCGCGCGACATCCTCCATGGTTTCGCCCTTCCCCGCCGTGTAGAAGTAGGCCGTACCGCCAAGTGACACCTGATAGCTGTTGCCTTCCGACGGAGCGGTACCGGTCGTGAAATTCACGACTTCGGCGCGCTGTGCGATGCTGCCCGACTCTGCGCCCGCCGCACCGAAGCCCGTCGCATCCCCGTTGACCGACACGATGAAGGCGTTCTCGCCCGCGGCCGTCGCGTTCTCGCTCACGGAAAAGGCCGCATCTTCGAAGGAGCGGGTCGAGGTGACCGTCAACTGCACCTCGCCTCCCCCGCCGGTGGTCGCCGCGAAGGAGACATCATCGAGGTCGAGTGCATTCAGTTGAGCGAGGAGGCCATCGCGAACCGCATCGTCAGTCGTATCGTCAGCCGCAACGGTATAGGTCACCGTCTGACCGCCGACCGTCACGGACGCCGACGAACCGATATCCCAATCGTCCCCGCTCGTTGACGTGAACTCGAGAATTGCGG
>CAYTBD010000502.1:0-1969 GCA_964435755.1 uncultured Rhodobacterales bacterium | reverse complement strand
GTGCCCGCCAACCGCTTCGAGGTGGTCGAATGCGTGGCCGCGCTCGAGGCCGCGAAGGCGCACGACCTCGACGGCGAGCCGCGCGGCCGCGGCCCCCGCGACGTGCTCTGTCAGCAGATCCTCATCACCGCCTGCGCCGGCCCGTTCGACGCGGGCGACCTCTACGACGAGGTCACCACCGCCGGCGCCTATGCCGACCTCACGCGCGGCGAATTCGACGCCTGCCTCGATTTCGTGGCGACGGGCGGGTACGCCCTGCGCGCCTATGACCGCTGGCAGCGGCTCAAGCGCCGCCCGGACGGCCTGTGGCAACTCCGCGACCCGCGCGCGGCGCAGCGCATCCGCATGAACATCGGCACGATCCAGGACACCGACACGCTGAAAGTCCGGATGAAGGGCCGCAGCGGCGCGCCACTGGGCGAGGTCGAGGAAGGCTTCGCCGCCTCGCTCACGCAAGGCGACACGTTCCTCATCGGCGGTCGCGTCGTGCGCTACGAGGGCCTCCGCGACTTGACGGTCGAGGTCACGAACCGCCCCGAGCGTCCCCCTAAGATCGCCGTCTTCAGCGGCACCAAGTTCGCCACTTCCACGCAGCTCTCCGAGCGCATCCTGCGAATGTTCCGGCAGGAACGCTGGCCCGACCTGCCCGCTCACACCGCCCAATGGCTCGCCCTCCAGCGCGAGGTCTCGAAGCTCCCCGACGCCCGGCGTCTCCTCGTCGAGACCTTCCCCAACGAAGGGCGCGAACACCTCTGCGTCTACGGCTTCGCCGGCCGGAACGCGATGCAGACGCTCGGCCTCCTGCTCACGCGCCAGATGGAAGATGCCGGCCTCGCCCCCGTGGGCTTCGTCTCGACCGACTACGCGGTCTTGATCTGGGGTCTCGACCGCGTCACCGATCCCGCCCGGTTCTTCGATCCCGCACGCCTTCGCGCCGCCTTCGAGACATGGCTGGGCGGGAATGCGATCCTGAAGCGGACCTTCCGCGCGACCGCCACCGTCGCGGGTCTCATCGACAGGACCTACGCCGGCGCGCGCAAGACCGGCCGGCAGGCCACGATGTCCTCCGACATCCTCTACGACACGCTCGTGAAGTACGACCCGGGTCACCTGCTCCTCGACATCACGCGGGAAGAGGCGATGCGCGGCCTCGTCGACTTCGGCCGGATCAAGGAGATGATGACACGGACCGGAGGCCGGATCGACCATGTCGCCCTCTCCCGTGTCACGCCCCTCGCCGCGCCGCTCTTCCTCGAGGCCGGGCGCATTCCGGTGGCCGGTCAGGCGCAGGAGCGGGTGATCGAGGAAGAAGCCCGGCGGCTTCTGGAAACGGCCGGCGTTTCGCCGGATTAGGCGGCGTCCTTCCCGATCCCCGCTTCCACGACCGCGGTGCGGAACCCCCGGCTGACGGGAATCCGGCTGCCGTCCTCGAGCGTCAGGAACATGCGTCCCTTCTCACACTCGACGGCGCGCACGGCATCCTCGGCGACCCAGTGCGACCGGTGAACCTGCAGGCCGGGGATGCCATCGGCCTCCGAGATCGCGTCGGAGAACCGCATCAGCACCTTCTCCTTGGTCCGGTCCGTGACGATCTCGACATAGTGATCGCGCACTGTGATCCTGAGGATCTTCTTGCCCCACTCTTCGGGCAGGCGCTGCAGGATGCGCGGATCCGCGGCCCGCGAGGGTGCGAGGATTTCAGGGGGCCGCCCGGCGAGGATCCGCCGCGCCGCCACGACGCCCAGAGGCGTGCAGAAGACGACAAGCGCCATCTCGAACGCGCTCATCGCGCTGTTGCCGTCCGACATCCAGGCGACGACCGCGTAGAGGATCGGGGTGAAGGCAAGCGTCAAAAGCGGCGCGAAGATCATCGTCTCGGTCCAGTCGCCGCGCCCGGGAAGGAATGTCCGGAGCGCCGCCCGGATCGCGAGACCGATGGCGATCGCGGCGCCGATCAGGCCGAACCAGA
>CAYTBD010000501.1:0-1974 GCA_964435755.1 uncultured Rhodobacterales bacterium | reverse complement strand
TAGCGCGACTGCTTCCAGGCCACGTCCATGTCGATCGTGTCGGCATAGACGATGGGGGCGATGGCGTCGAAGAAGGCGAGGCTGTCCTGCCCGGTCTCGGCGCGGATCGCCTCGGCGAGCGCGCCGGAGGTCAGCGGGCCGGTGGCGATGATCCAGTGTCCGCCTTCGGGAAGCCCCGTCACCTCGTCTTCGCAGACCGTGACGCGGGGATGCGCCCTGAGCCGCGCGGTAACCGCTTCGGCGAAGCGGTCGCGATCGACGGCGAGCGCGCCGCCCGCCGGCAGCCGGTGCGCGTCGGCCATCGCGATCAGCAGGCCGTCCGCCTGACGCATCTCCCAGTGGAGCAGCCCCACGGCGTTCTGTTCGTCGTCGTCGGAGCGGAAGGAATTCGAGCAGACCATTTCGGCGAGGTTGCCGGTCCTGTGGGCGAAGGTTTCCACCCTGGGCCGCATCTCGTGGATGACCACGTCGATGCCCGCACGGGCCGCCTGCCAGGCGGCTTCGGAGCCCGCCATGCCGCCGCCCACGATGTGAAGCGTCTTGTCCGTCATGACTGGCGATCTAGGACAGCGGCGGGGAAAAAGAAAGACCCGCCTGTCGGCCCCGGCGCCCGCGCCCGGCCGCCGGCCATCCCGGCGCCGTCTTCGCGGCGTTCAGACGAGCGCCATCCGCTCCGCCCGCTCCGGGTCGGGGAAGGCGCGGTAGAGCCCGAAGTCCGACCGGGCGACCATCCGGTGCACCTGACCGTAGGCGGCCGAGATTTCGTCGTCCGGCTGCCCGACGAGCCGGAAGGCCCGGTCGAGTTGCGCGAGATCCTCGACCTCGATCTCGAGCAGGAAGTCGCGGCAGCTGTCGGCCGCGAGGTTGAGCTTGCGCCGCAGGAGCCGCCAGGACCGGATCGCGCCGCGGCTCTGGAGAAGGCCCATCCAGTCCTCGACCGCGCGGGCGAAGGACAGCGCCTTGGTTTCCTGATCGAGGTCGATCATGCAGTGGTAAAGGGTCATTGGCAGGCTCCTCCCGACCGGGGAAGCCTGCCAGAGGCGGGTTGACGGAGCGTTACTCGAGGTCGACCTCGTCGTCGCCCTGATCCGCGATCCAGGCCACGGAGACGACTTCCTCGCCCGGGCCGGTGTTGAACACCTTGACGCCGCCCGCCGCCCGCGAGCGGAACGAGATGCCCTCCACGGGCACCCGGATCGACTGCCCGCGCGAGGTGGCGAGCATGATCTGGTCGTCCATCTCGACGGGGAAGGAGGCGACGAGCGGGCCGCCGCGCATCGCCTTGTCGATCGCCATGACACCTTGGCCGCCGCGTCCGCGGACGGGGTAGTCGTGGCTGGAGGAGAGCTTGCCGGAACCGCCGGAGGTGATCGTCAGGATCAGATCCTCGGCCGCCGACATCTCGGCGTAGCGGTCCTGGGTGAAGTCCTGCGCCTCTTCCGCCGCCGCGTCCTCCTCGTCGGCCTCGGCCTCCTCGGTGATGCCGGCCACGGCGCGGCGCATCTTGAGATAGGCCACGCGCTCCGCCGGGGTCGCCTCGAAATGGCGGATGACGGCCATCGACACCACGCGGTCGCCGGGGGCCAGCCGGATGCCCCGCACGCCCGTCGAATCGCGGCCCTTGAACACGCGCACCTCGGTTGTCGGGAAGCGGATCGCGCGGCCGCCGGCGGTGACGAGCATCACGTCGTCGTCCTCGGTGCAGATCCGCGCGTTCACAAGGGACACGCCCTCGGGCAGCTTCATCGCGATCTTGCCGTTGGACTTCACGTTGGTGAAATCGGACAGCGCGTTGCGCCGGACGTCGCCCTCGGAGGTCGCGAAGAAGATCTGCAGCTGGTCCCAGTCCTCCTCGTCGCGGTCGACGGGCATGATCGCGGCGATGGAGACGCCCGCGGGAATGGGCAGGATGTTGACCACCGCCTTGCCGCGCGAGGTGCGGCCGCCCTGCGGCAGCCGCCAGGTCTTGAGCTT
>CAYTBD010000500.1:0-1983 GCA_964435755.1 uncultured Rhodobacterales bacterium | reverse complement strand
GGGGAACACGCCGATCGCGCCGCCGGCCGCGAGGTATCCCAGCGCCGCCTTGCGCGTCTCGATGTTGAGCGCCACCGCCTCCTTCGTCTCGTCGAAGGCGATGGGAAGGATGACCTGGTCGAGTTCCGGCGCCTTGCGGAAGATGCGGTGGGCGAGGATGCGGAAGTCGCCCCGCGCCCGGTTCAGGACATGGCCCATGATCAGGCCGTCGAGAATGCCGTAAGGATGGTTCGCGACGAGCACCAGCGGCCCGCTGCGCGGAATATCGTCGAGCGCGCCGCCGACGATGTCGAGCGACAGCCCGTAGCGCTCGACCATGACCTGCCAGATGTCGCGGCCCGACGCGATCTCGGCCTCGTAGCCCTCCGCGCGGCGAATCAGTCGCAACCGGCCTGTCGCGTTCTCGAGCACGCGGATCAGGGCCCGGCCGCCCCGGGTCTGGGCCGAGTGGGCATAGCTGATCTCGCGCGCGACCTGATTCCTGACGCCCATGGGCGCTGTCCCAAAGCTGAGGTCCCCTCCGCGCCTCTTAACGCGGTGTCGTCAAGTTTGACCATGTCTTGTGACAGCCGTGCGACAATCACTCCGCCGCCTGACGCAAGGGGGCCTCACCGGAGCGGAATGCGGCGAGCAGCTCCTCGCGGCGCTTCGCCGCCGCGCGCTCGTGCGCCTCCTTGACCGGCCCGAAGCCACGGATCTGCAGCGGCAGCTCGGCCAGCGCCACGGCGGCGTCCATGTTGCGCGACGGATCCTTCAGGATCTCGCGCATGTCCTTTTCGTACTGCCGGATCAGCCCCCGCTCCATGCGCCGCTCTGCGGTGTAGCCGAAGACGTCGAGCGGCGTGCCGCGCAGGCGCTTCATGCCGGCGAGCACCGGATAGGCGCGCTCGATCCATGCGCCGAACGCGCGCTTCCGCGGCCGCCCGTCGGCGCCCTTCCGCGACAGGAGCGGCGGCGCGAGCAGGTAGGTCAGCTTAAGATCGCCCTCGAATTCCGCCTGCGCCTTCTCCCGCGTCGAGACCAGAAGCCGCGCGACCTCGTATTCGTCCTTGTAGGCCAGCAGCTTGTGGTAGCCCCTTGCCACCGCCTCGCGCAGGCGCGGCTCGGCGATGCCGTCGACCATCCTGCGGTACCGCTTCGCGAGCCGGGCGCTCTGGTAGGCGGTCAGGTGATCGGCGCGAAAGGCGATCTTGTCGTCCAGCGTCCGGGGCTTCGCCGCGACCGTCGGCATCAGCACCTCCGCCGCCTCGGCGGGGTGCACCACCGCCCAGCGGCCGATCTCGAAGGCCCTCTTGTTCCGCTCGACGGCCGCGCCGTTGAGCTCGATCGCCCTCAGGATCGCCTCGTGGCTCACGGGCACGAGCCCCCTCTGCCACGCCGCCCCGAAGACGATCATGTTCGAATAGATCGAATCGCCCATCAGCACGCGCGCCAGCTCCGACGCGTCCAACAGCGTCAGCCGGTCCTGCAGCCGCGCCTCGAGCGACATCTCCAGCCGGTCCGAGGGGATGCGGAACTCGGTGTTGCGCGTGAACTCGCCGGTGACGATCTCGTGGCTGTTGACGACCCCGCCCGCCGACTGCGGCTTCAGCAGCCCCACCATCTTCGCCCCCGCGCTCACCACCAGATCGCCGCCGATCAGCGTGTCGCATTCGCCGGTGGCCACGCGGATCGCCGAGATGTCCTCGGGGCGCTCGGCGAGCCGGCAGTGGATGTAGACCGCGCCGCCCTTCTGGGCGAGGCCGGCCATCTCCATCATGCCCGCGCCCTTGCCGTCGACATGCGCGGCCATGGCGAGGATCGCGCCGATCGTCACGACGCCCGTGCCGCCCACCCCGGTGATGACGACGTTGTGGGTGCCCCGGATCGCGGGCAGCTCCGGCTCGGGCAGGTCCCCGATGTCGACCGATGCCGTGGCCTGCTTGCGGATCTTCGCGCCCTCGATCGTCACGAAGGACGGGCAGAAGCCGTTCACGCAGGAGA
>CAYTBD010000499.1:0-1983 GCA_964435755.1 uncultured Rhodobacterales bacterium | reverse complement strand
TCGACCGTCACCGCCGCCAGCGGCGCCCGGTTCCAGTCGTGCAGAAGATGGAGAAGCGCGAGACTGTCGGACCCGCCGGAGACGGCGACCCCGAGCCGCCCCGGCAACCGCCCGGAGAAGAAACGGTCGATGCTGCGGACGAGCGCCTGCGCCCCGCTCACACGCATCCCATGCTGCCGCGGGCCGTCTGGGCCTCGACGGAGGCGGCCGAAGACGGGAACCGCGCCGTGACTTCGCCCAGCATGACGCAGCTTTCCTGCCGCTGGCCCAGCTTGTCCAGCGTGAGACCGAGCTGCAGCAGCGCGTCCGGCGCCATCATCCCCTGCGGATCGCCCGAAAAGCTGTCGAGATAGGCGCGCGCCGCGGCCGACGCGTCTCCGACCGCCGCCAGCGCCTCGCCGCGCCAGAAATGCGCCTCGCCCGACAGCGGGCTGCCGGGATAGGTCTGCGTGAAGGTCGAGAGCTGATCCGCCGCGCGTTCGTATTCCCCGCGGTCGAGCGCCGTCTTCGCCTGTTCGAAATCCGCCTGCTCGCTCATGGCGAGCTCCGGTCCGCCCGATCCGCCGGGCGCAGGGGCGGGCAAGGGCGGCTCAGGCCGCCGCTCGACCTCGACACCGCCAAGCGTCGTCGTCTCGCCCAGCTGCGAGACATCCCCGCCCTCGAGCTCCACCAGCCGGAACTCCAGATCGCCGATCCGGTTCGTCCCGTCGGTCACGATCCGGTCGATCCGGTTCTGGAGCTCCTCGGTCCGCGAGATCAGCCGCGTGAGCTCCGCCTCCATGGAATTGACCCGGTCTGGAATGCTCGTCCCCTGAATGTTCACCTGCGGACCGCCGGTCGTGACCAGTTCGCGCTTGAGCCTCTGCATCTCGACCCACAGGACCGAAAGCTCCTGCCGGATGTCGGCGAGAGTCTGATCGCGATCCTGCGCCGCCGCAGGAAGCGCGAACGCGAGGCACAGGACCGTCCCGAGAACCCGGATCATCGCATCATCCTCTTCAGCTGACGCCGCCCGCCGCGATGACGGTCACCGCGCGGCGGTTCTGCTGATAGCAGCTTTCGTCGGAACAGACGGCGAGCGGGCGTTCCTTGCCGTAGCTGACGGTCCGAAGCCGGTTCGGCGCCACGCCCTGGGTGACAAGGAAGTCCTGCACCGCGCTCGCCCGGCGCGCGCCGAGCGCGAGGTTGTATTCGCGCGTGCCCTGCTCGTCGGCATGCCCCTCGACGATCGCGGTGTAGTCGCCGTTGTTCATCAGCCAGACGGCCTGCTGGCGCAGCGTCTCCCGCGCTTCGTCGGTCAGCGTCGACTGGTCCACCTGGAACAGCACCCGGTCGCCGATCGCCTCGTTGAAGTAGGCCGGCGACGTCGGATCGGACACGGACCCGAGCCCGGCGGCGCCGGTTCCCGTCCCGCCGGAGCCGCCCGCGCCGAAGCGGTCGGGATTCGTCGAACAGGCCGCAAGCCCGAGGGCCGCGGTCAGGATGATGGCCTTGGAAAGAATGTTCATGGGTCTGCCTTGTTGTTCTTGGCTGCTCTGCTGACGCGACGATACCATCTGCGCGCGCCGTTGGGAATCACGTCTCAGGGAAGAAGCGGCGACCACGCCGGATCGGACGCCGACCCGTCGGTCGGCACCCGGCGCAGGTTCCGCCCGGAGATGTCGACCGAGAACAGCGCCGGCGCGCCGCCCGCCCCGGCCGTCTCCCGGGCGAACATGATGACGCGCCCGTTCGGCGACCATGTCGGCCCCTCGTCGAGGAACGACGCCGTCAGCAGCCGCTCCTCGCTGCCGTCCGTGCGCATCACGCCGATGTGGAACCGGCCCGCGTTCTGCTTGGTGAAGGCGATGAGGTCGCCGCGCGGCGACCAGACGGGCGTGCCATATCGGCCCTGCCCGAAGGAGATCCGAGTCGCCTCGCCGCCCGCAGCGGGCATCACGTAGAGCTGCTGCGTGCCCGACCGGTCGCTTTCGAAGACGATCT
>CAYTBD010000498.1:0-1992 GCA_964435755.1 uncultured Rhodobacterales bacterium | reverse complement strand
AGCGTCATCGCCTCGACCTGGTCGTGGGTGACGTAGATCATCGTCGCCCCGATCTCCTTGTGGAGACGCGCGATCTCGACCCGCATGTCGACGCGCAGCTCGGCGTCGAGATTCGACAGCGGCACGTCGAACAGGAACACGTCCGGCCCCCGCACGATCGCCCGCCCGATCGCCACCCGCTGCCGCTGCCCGCCCGACAGCGCCTTGGGCTTGCGGGCCAGCAGCGGCTCGAGCTTGAGGATGCGGGCGGCCTCGGCGACCTTGGCGCGGATCTCGTCCTTCGGGTGGCCGGTCATCCGCAGCCCGAAGCCCATGTTCTCCTCGACCGTCATGTGCGGGTAGAGCGCATAGGTCTGGAACACCATCGCCACCCCGCGTTCGGACGGGTCGAGCCGCGTGACGTCGCGGGTGCCGATCGCGATCCTGCCCTCGGTCGTCTCCTCGAGCCCCGCGACCATCCGCAGGAGCGTCGACTTCCCGCAGCCCGAGGGTCCCACGAAGACGCAGAACTCCCCGTCCTCCACCTGCAGGTCGATCCCGTGGATGACCTGCACGTCCCCGTACCGCTTGATCACACGCTCAAGTGTCACTCCCGACATCAGGCGGCTCCCGCTCTGTGGTTTCTGTTCTCGTCCGGAAACCGCCAGGCCGTGGCTTCCTCGGCGATGGCCTCGGTCGCGCGGCGAAGCTCGGGGGCGAAGCGTTCGAGTTCCGCAAGGCTCTTCCGCGACGTCGCCGTCGTGACGCTGAGCGCGGCGAGGACGCGGCCGGAGGCCGTCAGGATCGGCATGGCGATGCAGATGATCCCGGGCTCGTGTTCCTCGTCGTCGAAGGCGTAGCCCCGTGCCCGGATCGCGGCGAGTTCGGCGCGCAGCGCCTCGGCCGTCGTGATCGTGTGGCCGGTGAACCGGTGGAATGCCTGCTGCGGAAGAATCCCCGCAAGCTCCGCCTCGTCGAGGAAGGCCAGCATCGCCTTGCCCACGCCGGTGCAGTAGGCCGGTCCGACCTTGCCGGCCTGCGAATACATCTCGATCGGGTCCGTCGCGTTCCGTTTGTCGACATAGAGAACCTGCCCGTGATCGAGCTGCGCGAGGTGGACCGTCTCGCCCACCTGCCGGGAGAGCGCGTCGATATGCGGCCGCGCCACCGGGCCGAGCGAGGACTGCCGCCACGCGGCATGGGCGAGACGGACGAGCCGGACACCGGGTGCGTAGGTCTGCCGGTCGGGGTCGTAGGCGAGCATGCCCTGCGAGGTCAGCGTCTGGAGAAACCGGTAGAGCGTGGCCTTGGGAAAGGCGCTCTGTTCGAGGAGTTCGGAAAACCGGACGGGCCGCCCGAAGGCGGCGACCTGATCCAGCACCTCCAGCGCTCTCCCGACTGTGCCGTCGCCCGACTGCGCACCGGCCATGCTGTCCTCCCCTCGTCCGGCGGCCCTTCTTCCCGACCGGCCACCTGAACTGTTGACAAGCATAGGCGAGTCGCAGTTATGATTTCAATATACAAAACCGAGTTTCATATATTGGAACTCATACATAATGGAACCACCAGGGAGGACACCATGCGTTCCATGATCCAGGCGCCGGTTGCGGCGCTCCTCGCGTCTGCGTTGCTCGCGGGGCCGGCCGCGGCCGAACTCACCGGCGACCTCAAGGTCTTCCTCGACACCTCGAACCCGGCGCCGCGCGCCACGATGGAAGACATGATCGCCCGCTTTCAGGAGATGCATCCCGATCTCGCGATCGAGACCACGATCATCGACCGCGAGGCCTACAAGACGCAGATCCGGAACTTTCTCACCGCAAACCCGCCGGATGTCTTCACGTGGTACGCCGCGAACCGCATGCGGCCCTACGTCTCCGCCGACCTCTTCGAGGACGTGTCCGATCTCTGGGCCGAACCCGAGATCGGCGAGAACCTCGCCTCGACGAAAGGCGCGATGACGATCGACGGCAAGCAGTGGGGCGTGCCCTACACCTACTACCAGTGGGGCGT
>CAYTBD010000497.1:0-1998 GCA_964435755.1 uncultured Rhodobacterales bacterium | reverse complement strand
GCCGACGGGCTGGCGGCGGTCGAGCGGGTCGCGGCCTACGAGATCGCCAACACGCTCGTGACGGTGAACCTCAGGCTCCAGAACGCGCTCTCCATGCGGCCGGAGGAATTGCAGGTCTTCCTTGTGATCGTGCTCGCCACGGTCCAGCGCTACCTGCGGAGCGCCGATCCCGATCCGGTGTTTCTCACCCGCACTCCGCTGCCCGCCGACCTCGCGGGGTTCATATCGCGCCGGCGCATCTCCGACGTCCTCGATATCCCGCTGGAGACGGTCAGACGACATGTCGGGAAGCTTGTCGCGCGAGGTCTCGTGGTGGAGCGCGGGCGAGGCCGGCTCTCGACATCCGGCGGAACGCTTGAACTGCTCGCGGAAGGCAATGTCCCGGCGGACGTCGCGACGGACATCGCGGCCCTCTCGAACGCGCTCGTCCGGCAGGGCGCGTTCCGGGTCGGTGCGCGCGACCGGTCGTGAATGGGCCGCGGCCGGGAACTGGGGATTCCCGACCGCGGCGTTCGCCACCGGCCTCACGAGGGCGGGACGAAGCCCACCGGCAGCATCTGGTGACAACGGGCGTCAGCCCCCCGTTCGCAGGACCGTGACGCTGCCGTCCGACAGGGTCCGGGGCTGCGCGCGCACATCCGCGGCGGGCGCGGCGGCCATCCTCGAGAGCGGCACGCCGCGGTGTCCCGTGTCTTCAAGTCCTTTCGTCCGCGAGTCGGCGTCGCACGTCGACCCGCGCCGACTACCACCTCGTTGCCGCCAGGGGGCGGCCGCATGACCCGGATCGGGGCACTCCGCGGCGACACCGGCCGTATCGTTGGGCGCTTCGCCCGATTTCCAGGCACCACGCAGTTCCTCACAGGAAACTTTTCTTCTTCGAGATTGCTCCTCGCCGGCTCCCCGCGCTAGGATCCTCGCGGAGCTTCAAGCGGGAGTCGGCGCCATGTGCGGCATCATCGGACTGTTCCTCAAGGACCCCGCGCTCGAGACGCGCCTCGGCGCGCTCATGGCCGGCATGCTCGTCCAGATGAGCGAGCGCGGTCCCGACAGCGCCGGCTTCGCCGTCTACGGCGCGCCGGGCGGCAGCGTTCGCATGACGCTGCGGTCCGAGACCCCCGGCGCCGACTTCCCCCTTCTCGACCAGGCGCTGTCGCAGGCCGTTGGCGCACCCGTCGCGCTCACCACCCGCGACACCCACGCCGTCCTGACGCTGCCGGCCGAAGCGCTCGACGCCGCCCGCGCCGCGCTTCCGGGCCTGCGCCCCGGCCTTTCGGTGATGTCCTTCGGCGACGCCATCGAGATCTACAAGGAGGTGGGCCTGCCCCGCGAGGTGGCCTCCCGCTTCGGCCTCGCCGCCATGCAGGGCACCCACGGCATCGGCCACACCCGCATGGCCACCGAAAGCGCCGTGACCACCATGGGCGCCCACCCTTTCTCGACCGGCCCCGACCAGTGCCTCGTCCACAACGGGTCGCTGTCGAACCACAACGCGCTCCGCCGCGAGCTGATCCGCGAAGGGCTCACCTTCGAGACCGACAACGACAGCGAGGTCGCCGCCGCCTATCTCACCGCGCGGATGGCCGAGGGCGCGAACCTGGGCCAGGCGCTCGAGACGGGGCTGAAGGATCTCGACGGCTTCTATACCTTCGTCGTCGGTACCCGCGACGGCTTCGGCGTGCTGCGCGATCCGATCGCCTGCAAGCCCGCGGTTCTCGCCGAAACCGACCGGTACGTGGCCTTCGGCTCGGAATACCGGGCGCTCGCGGGGCTGCCCGGCATCGAAGACGCGACGGTCTGGGAGCCCGAGCCCGCCACCGTCTATTTCTGGAGCCGCTGATGCAGTCCTACGACCTCGCGACCGGCACCCTGCGCGAGATGAACGCCGCCCTGCAGGCGCAGGCCGGGACCACCAACGAAACCGCCTGGGAGATCCTCAACCCGCAGGGCCGCCATGCCATCGCCGTGGGGCTCGACGCCCCGCTCGAGGTCACGGTCCAC
>CAYTBD010000496.1:0-1999 GCA_964435755.1 uncultured Rhodobacterales bacterium | reverse complement strand
ATCCCCAAGTCCGCCCGTGCCCGGCGGTTTCAGCCCGTAGAGCGGCAGCGTGACCCCCCAGGCCCGGGGCGGGAGGGGCAGAGAACGCGGTGCCGCGAGGACGATGCACGTGTCCTCCCCCATCAGCAGCCGGTGGACGCCGAGTGGCAGGGGCGGCAGATCCACGCTCCCCGAGGCGCGGTTTTCGAGACAATCGCCCGCCTCCGTCTCGACGCGCCAGTTCCCGGTCCCGGCCGTCAGGGACGCCGGTTCGCCAGCCGGAACGATCACGTAGGGCGGCAGCACCCGCGCCGCAGTCCGCGCCCTCAGGGCGGCGAGGCTGTCTTGGGCTTCGGCATCGGTCCGGGCGGCGTGGCCCATCGCGGTCAGAATGGCGCGGGCCGTCGCGTCGGACGTCTCGTGCCACTCATCCATCTGGTCGCGGTAGCCAAGCCGCACTCCGGCGAGCGCGCACAGCTCCTGCAGGTCGGGCGTCATCCGGCCCCCTCGCGTATTCTTCCTCGCCGGGGCGCGTGCACCGCCCCCCGCATGCTTGCATGGATCCTAGAGCACGCCCGGCGGAGCGACAACGGATCCCCTCCGAAACTCTCTGGATCGCGGATGGTTCACCCCCTTGACCTTACAGTGACTGGAACCCTTATCTGGCACTGGAGAGGACGAAACCATGACCGATGAAACCTATTCCTTCCGTGTCACCGGCATGACCTGCGCGGGTTGCGCGGGCCGTGTCGAGAAGGCGCTCAACAGCGTGGAGGGCGCCCACGAGGCGTCGATCAACCTCGCGACCAATACCGCGACGGTGCGCGAGACCGGAGCTGCGCCCGAAGCGCTGCGCGATGCGCTCGCGAAGGCCGGCTATCCCGCGGACGTCGAGACGATCACGCTCGATGTGCACCAGATGACCTGCGCCTCCTGCGTCGCCCGGGT
Organism: uncultured Rhodobacterales bacterium; assembly: GCA_964435755.1. Taxonomy (GTDB): domain Bacteria; phylum Pseudomonadota; class Alphaproteobacteria; order Rhodobacterales; family Rhodobacteraceae; genus DAINOF01. The sequence continues at coordinate 1,072 of CAYTBD010000496.1, read as the reverse complement.
GGAGAAAGCGCTCACCTCGGTTCCGGGTGTCCTCGACGCGACGGCGAACCTCGCCGACGAGAGTGCGACCGTCGAGTTGCTGGGCGGCAGCGCGACCGCGGCGGATCTCGCCCGCGCCGTGCGTGCCATCGGCTACGAGGCCAGCCCGCGAACGGATCAGCGGCCCGAGCCGGGCGAACGCAAGGCACGGGAGGCAGCGGGGCTCGCCCGCATGACGATACTCGCGGCGGTCCTGACGTTGCCCGTCTTCGTGCTCGAGATGGGCGGTCACCTGTTTCCGGCCTTCCATCACTGGATCGCAGGCACCATCGGGATGCAGACGAGCCACCTCGTCCAGTTCGTCCTGACGACGCTCGTCCTCGCCGTCCCCGGACGGCAGTTCTACCTGAAGGGCGTTCCCGCCCTTCTCAGACGCGCCCCGGACATGAACTCCCTCGTTGCCGTCGGCACCTTCGCGGCCTGGTCGTTCTCGGTCGTGGCGACCTTCGCGCCGGGCGTCCTGCCCGCCGGCACGGCCAACGTCTATTACGAAGCCGCCGCCGTCATCGTGACCCTCATCCTGCTCGGTCGCACGCTGGAGGCGCGCGCCAAGGGCCGGACCGGCGAAGCGATTCGCAAGCTCATGGGACTGCAGGCGAAAACCGCGCTCGTCCGACGTGACGGCGAGGAAAGGGAGATCTCCGTCGACGACATCGTCGAAGGCGATCTCATCCGGGTCCGCCCGGGCGAGAAGATCGCCGTGGACGGCGAGGTGACCGAAGGCGCCTCCTATGTCGACGAATCGATGCTGACGGGCGAACCCGTCCCGGCCGAGAAATCTCCGGGCGCCGAAGTCGTGGGCGGCACCGTCAACGGCACCGGATCGCTCACCTTCCGCGCCACGCGGGTCGGACGGGAGACGACGCTGTCCCAGATCATCCGCATGGTCGAGCAGGCGCAGTCAGCGAAGCTCCCGATCCAGAGCCTCGTCAACCGGATCACCGCGTGGTTCGTCCCCGCCGTGATGACGATCGCGCTCCTGACCGTCGTGGCCTGGCTTGCGGTCGGCCCGGAGCCGGTGCTGACCTACGCC
>CAYTBD010000495.1:0-2006 GCA_964435755.1 uncultured Rhodobacterales bacterium | reverse complement strand
CGCCCATGTGCCGGATCGCGCTGTCGCCGAGAAACGGCATGGAGCCATGGGCGATACGGCCCTTGGTTTCGATCTCGGCCCACCAGACGCCCCGGTGGCCAAGGCAGATCCGGTCCTTGTTGAGCGGCTCGGGAATGATGACGTGCTGCACGCGGTCGGGCGAGAACCAGCCGTGCTCGGCCAGGTAGGCGACGCCGCCGTAGCCGCCCGATTCCTCGTCGGCCGTTCCCGAGATCTCGACCGCGCCCGCGAAGTCCGGGCAAATGGCGAGGAACGCCTCGGCCGCGACGATGGAGGCCGCCAGGCCACCCTTCATGTCGCAGGAGCCGCGCCCGTAGACCCGCCCATCCTTCACCTCGCCCCCGAATGGGTCCACGGTCCAGTCATGACCGATTTCAACGACATCCACGTGAGAGTTGAAGTGAACCGTCTCGCCTCTGGCGCCGCCCTCGCGCCGCGCGATCACGTTCCACCTCGGGTAGCGGTCCGAATCGCCCGGCGCCCCTTCGGCGCGGACCAGCGTGCACGCGAAGCCCTGCGGTTTCAGCCGCGCTTCCAGATACTCGCAGATCGCCCGGTAGTCCCGCCCCGGCGGGTTCAGCGTCGGGATCCGGACGAGATCCTGCGTCAGCGCCACCAGGTCATCGCGGCGGGCGTCGATCTCGGACGCGATGCGGTCGTCGAGGGAGGCGGCATGGTCCATGGAGGGAATCCTAACCCTGCCCGCGCCCGCCCGCAATCAGCCGCGCGCGGCCTCCTCGATCCGGACGAGGCTGCGGAGCAGACCTTCGAAGGCGTCCACCGGGACCATGTTCGGCCCGTCGGACGGCGCGGCGTCGGGGTCCTCGTGCGTCTCGATGAAGAGCGCGGCCACGCCCACCGCCACCGCCGCCCGCGCGAGCACGGGCACGAATTCGCGCTGCCCGCCCGAGGACGTGCCCTTGCCGCCCGGCTGCTGCACCGAATGCGTCGCGTCGTAAACCACCGGGTAACCCGTGTCGGCCATGATCGGCAGCGCGCGGAAATCGGAGACGAGCGTGTTGTAGCCGAAGCTTGTCCCTCGTTCGGTGAGCAGGATACGCTCGTTTCCGGTGGACGCGATCTTCGCGGCGACATTGCCCATGTCCCAGGGGGCGAGGAACTGCCCCTTCTTTACGTTCACCGCCGCGCCGGTTTCCCCCGCCGCGAGCAGGAGATCGGTCTGCCGGCAGAGGAACGCCGGGATCTGGATCACGTCCGCCACCTCGGCGGCAGGCGCGCACTGGCCCGCGTCATGCACGTCCGTCAGGACCGGGCAGCCGAACCGCTCCTTCACGGCGGCGAGGATGCGAAGCCCCTCGTCCATGCCGATGCCGCGCGCCGTCTCGTGCGAGGACCGGTTCGCCTTGTCGTAGCTCGACTTGTAGATGAACCGCCGTCCCGCGGCCTCGCAAGCCGACGCGATCCGCTCGGCCATCATCAGCGCATGGTCGAGGCTCTCGATCTGGCAGGGTCCCGCGATCACGGCGAAGGGCCTGCCGGTGGCGATGTCGATATCGCCGACGGTGACGGTTCTCGGGGTCATAGCACGCTCTCGATCCGTTCGACGTCCACGGGGTTGTTGAGTTCCCAGAACACCCGTCCTTCCGCCGCGACCTCGACGCAGAGGACGTGGGCGCCGTTCTCGAGGAACCGCAACTGCTCCAGCCCCTCGTTGCGCTCCAGCACACCCTCGGGCCAGCCCATGTAGGCGCGGAGCGCCGCCGGACGGTAGGCGTAGACGCCGACATGGTGGAAGACGGGTATCGGGTGCGGAACCTGACCTTCGGGAACGAAGGGGATGACTTCCTTTGAGAAATAGAGCGCGCGGCCGTCCGCCGCGAACACCGCCGTCGTCCCGCCGACGCGCCCCTCGGCCCGGTCCTCGCGGAAATGCCGCCAGGTGGTCTCGTCGCAGCGCAGGACCGGCGTCGCCATGTCGACGTCGTCCCGGGCCGCCATCGCGCCGATCAGCGCCTCGACGAAGG
>CAYTBD010000494.1:0-2008 GCA_964435755.1 uncultured Rhodobacterales bacterium | reverse complement strand
GCATCGGGGACATGTCGCGGGCGGACGGGCTTTTCACCGAGAGCCTCGCGGCGGCGATGTCGCAGACCTCCGATAGCGCGAAGGAGGGGCTGCGCGCGTTCCTCGAAAAGCGCGACCCGACGTTCCGCTGAGCGGCACCGCTCAGACGGCGATCACGCCGTCGCCGTCACCGTAGAGCCGCGCGATCAGACGGGCGTTGTTCGCCCGCATGGCGCGCTGGTTGAGCGAGCCCTTCTCCGTCACCTCGCCCCGGTCGAAGCTCGGCGGCTCCGGCAGGACGAGCGCGCGGCGCACGCGGCTCGCGGATCCGGTCGCGGCCGTCGCGGCCGCCGCCAGCCGGTCGCGCAGGAGGGCGTCGCGCTCGTCCGGGGCCATCCTTGCCGCGGCATCTGACAGAAGCAGGAGCGCGCCCAGGTCCGCCTCGTTCTCGCCCACGATCGCAGCGTCCCGGATCAGGCCGCCCATCGCGTCCACGAGCGCCGCGCGGACCGCACCGACGGAGACCCAGGTGCCGGTCGCGAGCTTGAAATTCTCGGCGACCCGGCCGTCGAAGAAGAACCCCCTGGAAAAGTCCCCGGGATCGGCCGGCCGGAGCGCGTCCCCCAGGCAGTAGAACCCCTCTTCGTCGAAGGCTTCCGCCGTCCTGTCGGGCTCTCCGTAGTAGCCGGGCGTGATGCTCGGCCCCTTGAGCCGCGCCTCGAGCTTGCCGCCGTTCGGCACGAGTTTCAGCGTCAGTCCCCGGGCGGGGACGCCGACATTTCCGGCCTTCTTCTGGATCTCGGTGCAGGCGAGCGCGAAAGGCGCGGTCTCGGTCGCTCCGAGCCCGGTGGCGAGGAGGACGTCGTGCCCCGTCACCTTGCGCCCGATCGCGGACAGGCGGTCCCAGGTGTGCTGCGCCATACCCGCGCCCGCGTAGAACACCATGCCGAGCTTCGCGAAGAAGGTGCGCGCCAGCGCCTCGTCCTGTTCCAGCGCCTCGACGAGCATGTCGTAGCCGACCGGCACGTTGAAATACCAGGTGCACGAGATCTCGCGCAGGTTGCGCAGCGTTTCGTCGAACCGGCCCGGAACCGGCCGGCCGTCGTCGATGAAATAGGTGCCGCCGTTGACGAGCACGAGGTAGAACACCTTGTTGCCCGCCGCGGTGTGGTTCCACGGCGCCCAGTCGAGCACGACCGGCGGCTGGCGGCGAAGATACCGGTAGCAGTCGCTCACCATCGCCTGCGAGGCGCAGATCATCCGGTTTGTGTTGATGACAGCCTTCGGCGAGCCGGTGGAGCCCGAGGTGAACAGGTACTTCACCACAGTATCCGGCGTCAGCGCGGCGCGCGCGGCGTCGGCGGGTGCGGGATCGGCGGCGAGCAGGTCGTCGAACGGCATCGCGCCCGGCACCGGGTTGCGGTGGTTGATGACCGCCCTGCCGTCGGCGCCGATGGCGTCGAGCGCGTTCGCGAAGGCCCCGCCGTCGTCCGCGAAGACCGCGCCGGGATTCAAGGTTCGGGCGATGTCGCGGATCTTGCCGTGATCCTGCGACATGAGCGAGTACGCCGGAGACACGGGCGCATAGGGGATGCCGGCACAGGTGCAGGCGATGCCGAGCAGCGCGTGCTCGAGGCTGTTCTCGGACAGGATCAGGAGCGGTCTGTCGGGTCCGAGGCCAAGCTTCAGAAGCGCCGCCCCGATCGACCGTGCCGCCCTCCGGGCCTGGGCATAGCTGATGCGCCCCCAGTCGCCGCCGTCCCGTCGCCGCGCGAGCCAGGTCCGGTCCGGCGCCTCCTCCGCCCACCGGTCGAGATAGTCCGCCAGAAGCGGGCCGTGGTCCGCCAGATCGCCCGTCTGGCGCATCAGGACCGTGCCATCCTCGCGGCGCTCGTAGTCGAACTCCGGAGACCAGAAATCGGGGGCCGGCGCCCGGTCGTGCCTCGTCACGTCATTCCTCCCCCGCCCCGCCTCAGCGCGGCGCCATGCGGATCGCCCCGTCGAGCCGGATCACCTCGCCGTTCAGCAT
>CAYTBD010000493.1:0-2012 GCA_964435755.1 uncultured Rhodobacterales bacterium | reverse complement strand
GCGACAGAGGCGCAGGACATCGACAGCGCCTCGAAGACGAGCGTCGCGTCGAGCCGCGACAGGCCCGAGCCGCCGTGGTCCTCGGAGACGTAGATGCCGGCGAGGCCAAGCCCGGCCGCCTTGGGCCAGAGATCCTTCGGTATCGTGCCTTCCGCCTCCCAGGTGCGGGCGTGCGGGGCGATGTGCTCGGCGCCGAAGGCGCGGGCCATGTCGAAGACCGCCTCCTGCTCGTCGCTCAGCGCGAAGTCCATGGTGTCCTCCCGGCGTCGAATTGAACGCATGTTTAATTACCCGCGCGGCGGCGATCAACCCGAAGCGCGCTCAGAGATCGGCGTGGAATTCCTCCACGAGATGCCGGACGACGCCGCGCATGGCCGCGTCGCGATCCTGCCCCGCGTCGAGGGCGGCGGCAAGCTCCCGCCGCTGCCGGGCGGCGCTGGTGCCGCGCTCCACGATCCGGCGCGTGCCGACGATTTCCTCGGTCGACCGGAGCACCCCCGCGTCGGCCTCGACGAGCTCGATCCACTGGTCGACGATCTCCTCGAAGGGCAGGACGGTGCGCTCCCCGAAGTCGATCAGCCCTTCGGCGATGCCGTAGCGCTGCGCCCGCCACCGGTTCTCGCCCACGAGGAAGCGGTCGTAGATCCGCCAGCGCTGGTTCTTGCGGGAGAGCCGGTAGAGCATCCGCATCGTGGACTGGGCGAGCGCGGCGAGGCTGAGCGTGTCCTCCAGCCTCGGCATCACGTCGCAGATCCGGCATTCGAGCGTGGGGAACCGCGCCGACGGGCGCAGGTCCCACCAGATCTTCGTGGAATCCTCGATGATCCCCAGATCGATCAGCACCTGCACCGAGCGGTCGTATTCGGCCCAGCTGTGGAACCGGGGCGGCAGGCCGGTGCGCGGCAGGTTGTCGAAGATCGTCATCCGGTAGGAGGCGAGGCCGGTATCCTCGCCCTGCCAGAACGGCGAGGAGGTGGAGAGCGCGAGCAGGTGCGGCAGGAAGTAGACGAACTGGTTCAGGAGATCCGCGCGCAGGTCGTCGTCGCCGATGCCCACGTGGACGTGCATGCCCGAGATCAGCATCCGCCGCGCCACGCCCGCGAGGTCGCGGTGGAGCGCGTTGTAGCGGTCCTTGTTGGTGTGGTGCTGCTTCTTCCATTCGCCGAACGGGTGGCAGGAGACGGCGATGGGCGCGAGGCCGTGGGCGGCGGCGTGCTTGGCCACGCCCGAGCGGAGCTTCCTGAGATCCTCGCGCGCCTCGCCGATGGTGTGGCAGACCTTGGTGCCGACCTCGATCTGGCATTGCAGGAACTCCGGGCTGACCTGGCCCTGGAACTCCCGCGCGCAGTCGTCCATCAGCGCCTCGGGCGCCTCGGCGAGTTCGAAGGTCTCGGTGTCGACGAGGAGGTATTCCTCTTCGATGCCGATGGTGAATTCGGGCTCCGCCATCGCTGCTCCCCGCCCGGCTGTCCGTCGGCCAATTTGAGCCGCGAGTGGACGGAAAAGCAAGAGAAACGGCGGCTCCCCGCGAGGCGAATCAGTACGAATCACCCGGGGAGCGGCCGCGCCCGTCGCGCAAGGTTCGGAGCACAGGGGACGGCCATTGTTCACGAACCGCGACAGCGGCGCGCGCAGGGTGATCCATAGGTGCGGCTTTGGGGCCCCTGTTCGCCACTGGGTTGCAAATTGCCATGCCGGGCCGATCGGACCTTTGTGGCGGGATTGTGGCGTGGTAGGACAGGCTTGGGTTCGTGAAGATGTGTGTATGCCAGATTGGGGGCAAAGATATGAAGACACTTTTTGTAGCAGCGTCTGTAGCGGTACTGATGGCTGTACCGTTCGCTGCGAACGCGACCACGGTTAACGGCTATACCCTGACGGCTTCGCCAGCCGGAAACGCTTGTTCGGGCTTGTTGGGTACATCTCCAACCTGTGTTGATCTCAACGGATCGCCGCAGATCATCAAGTTCGACTTCAACGACAATGGGGAAGTCTCAAAGACCGAGATCAAC
>CAYTBD010000492.1:0-2014 GCA_964435755.1 uncultured Rhodobacterales bacterium | reverse complement strand
AGGATGAAAACGAAAGACCGAGGCCAGGGGCAATGGGGCCCCTACGCAAACGGGCGACGGGAGGGTCCCGCGCCCTTGAAGGAAACGAGATGTTCAACGTAACGACGAAATCCATCCAGTGGGGGGACGAGACCCTCACGCTCGAGACGGGCAAGGTCGCCCGCCAGGCCGACGGGTCGGTCATCGCCACCTACGGCGAGACCTCAGTCATGGCCAACGTGACGTATGCCAAGGAGGCGAAGCCCGGTCAGGACTTCTTTCCGCTGACGGTCCATTACAACGAGAAATACTACGCCGCGGGCAAGATCCCCGGTGGCTTCTTCAAGCGCGAGGCGCGCCCGACCGAGAAGGAAACGCTGACGTCCCGCCTGATCGACCGGCCGATCCGGCCGCTCTTCGTTCCCGGCTTCAAGCACGAAGTATTGGTTATCTGCACCGTGCTGAGCCACGATCTCGTCAACGATCCCGATATGGTCGCGATGATCGCGGCGTCCGCCGCGCTCACGATCTCGGGCGTGCCCTTCATGGGCCCGATCGGCGCCGCACGCGTCGGCTTCTCGAACGGTGAATACGTCCTGAATCCGGATGTCGAGGACATGCAGGACCTCCGCAACAACCCCGAGCAGCGGCTCGACCTGGTCGTCGCGGGCACCAAGGATGCCGTGATGATGGTCGAATCGGAAGCCTACGAACTGTCCGAGGCCGAAATGCTGGGGGCGGTCAAGTTCGGCCATGAGCAGATGCAACCGGTCATCGACCTGATCGTGTCGCTCGCTGAGTCCGCCGCGAAGGAGCCATTCGACTTCCAGCCGGCCGATTATTCCGCGCTCTACGAGAAGGTGAAGGCGGCTGGCGAAGAGCAGATGCGCGCGGCTTTCGCCATCCGGGACAAACAGGAGCGCACGAACGCTATCGCGGCCGCCCGCGAGGCCGTGAAGGCGACGCTGACGGAGGAGGAACTCGGGGATCAGAACCTCGGGTCGGCCTTCAAGAAGCTCGAAAGTTCGATCCTTCGGGGCGACGTTGTCGCCAACGGGATCCGGATCGACGGACGGGACACGAAGACCGTGCGCCCGATCGAGTGCGAGGTGGGCTTTCTGCCCCGGACACACGGCTCGGCGCTCTTCACGCGGGGCGAGACGCAGGGGCTGGTCATCACGACCCTCGGCACCGGCGAGGACGAGCAGATCATCGATGCCCTGCACGGGAATTTCCGCTCGAACTTCCTCCTGCATTACAACTTTCCGCCCTACTCGGTCGGCGAGGTGGGCCGGTTCGGTCCTCCGGGCCGCCGCGAAATCGGCCACGGAAAGCTCGCTTGGCGCGCGCTGCAGGCAGTCCTGCCGCCAGGAACCGACTTCCCCTACACGATCCGCCTCGTCTCCGAGATAACGGAATCGAACGGGTCGTCTTCGATGGCCACGGTCTGCGGGTCGTCGCTGTCGATGATGGATGCGGGCGTGCCGCTCAAGTCCGCCGTCGCGGGCGTCGCCATGGGTCTCATCCTCGAGGATGACGGCAAGTACGCGATCCTGACGGACATTCTGGGTGACGAGGACCACCTCGGCGACATGGACTTCAAGGTCGCGGGAACGGAAGACGGCATCACTTCGCTCCAGATGGACATCAAGGTTGCCGGCATCACGCCGGAGATCATGGAGACCGCGCTGGCGCAGGCCAAGGACGGCCGGATGCACATCCTTCAAGAGATGAACAAGGCACTGTCCGGCGCCGGCGACTTCTCGGTCCATGCGCCGCGCATCGAGACGATGACAGTCCCGACCGACAAGATCCGGGAAGTGATCGGATCGGGCGGCAAGGTCATCCGTGAAATCGTCGAGGTCTCGGGCGCCAAGGTCGATATCAACGACGACGGCGTCATCAAGATCGCGTCGCCGAATGGCGAGGCCATCCAGAAGGCCTATGACATGATCCACTCGATCGTGGCCGAGCCCGAGGAAGGCAAGATCTACAAGGGCACGGTCGTGAAGATCGTCGATTTCGGCGCCTTCGT
>CAYTBD010000491.1:0-2014 GCA_964435755.1 uncultured Rhodobacterales bacterium | reverse complement strand
CCTCGGTCATGCCGATATACATGATGCCCGCGTTGTTGATCAGGATGTCGACGGGACCCTCGGCGAGGATTTCCGCGAAACCCTCCGCGACCGAGGCGTCGCCGGTCACGTCCATCTCGACGATGGAGATGCGGGGGGAGTAAGCCTCCAGGTCGGCCTTCTTGGCCGCATTCCGGCCCTCGGCATCGCGCATCGTCCCCCAGACGCGGTCCCCGCGGTCGGCGAAGGCGCGCACCGCCGCCGCGCCGAAGCCGCTGCTGGCCCCCGTGATCACGACCGTTCCGGCGGTGTCGGTTCCCGTGTCCGTCATTCTGCGCGCTCCTGCTTGAATACTGCGTTACCGAGTGGTACGAATATCCGCACGGTTCCGTCAAGACATAAAATACCAACTGGTAGCAAAATGAGCGACAGCGACCCCAGACCCGCGCGCGGCCGTCCGCGGACGATGAACGCCGAGACGGTGCTCGACGTCGCGATGACCGCGTATTGGCAAGGCGATCCGGCCGATGTGTCGGTCAACGCGATCTGCCAGATGGCGGGCATCTCCAAGCCCTCGCTCTACCGCGCGTTCGGCAGCGAGGACGGGCTGACGCGCGCGGCCCTCGACAGCTACGCCGAACGGGTTCTCTCGGAGGTGTTCGCGATCCTCCAGAGCGGGAATGGTCTGCGCGAGACGCTCGACGCGCTGATCGACTTCGCCAGCGCCGACCCGCGCATGGAAACCGGCTGCCTGTTCTACAAGATGCGCGCGGGCAAGCACCGGCTGGGGCCGCAGACGCGCGCGCGGGTGGAGGAGATCGACGCGGCCGCGCACGCCGCCTATGCCGCCTTCCTGCAATCGTGCCGCGATGCCGGCGACTGGCCGGGCGGGCTGTCGGTCGAGGCGGGGGCGAAATTCCTCGGCGAACAGATCGCGCTCGCCATCACGCAGCGCGCCTCGGGCGAGGATCCGGCCCGCATCCGCGAGATGCTGGACCTCGCGCTGTCGGTGTTCACCCGACCGTGACGGGATCGGCGCGCGCGCTGATGCCGGATTACCTGCGGCTCTTCGCGCTGTTCGGCATTGTTGTCGTGAACGTCCAGTTCATCGCCTTTTCCGCGCTCGGCAGCTTCGCCGACCCGGGCGGCGACACGACGCTCGACGCGATCACCCTGTGGCTGGTGAACGGGCTGGCGCTGCTCAAGACCTACGGGCTCTTTTCCTTCATGTTCGGCGTTGGCCTCGGTTTCCTGATGCGCTCGGCAGCGCGGCGCGGGCTGCCCTTCGGGCGCGTCTACCGCAACCGCATGATCGGGCTCGCGATCCTCGGCATCGCCCATGGCTGCCTGTTCTTCCCCGGCGACATCCTGACGATCTATGCGGTCACCGGATCCATTCTCTACCTGTTCCGCGACTGGCCGGTGCGGCGCCTCGTGCCGGTCGGCGCGGCGCTGCTCGTTCTGCAAGCCCTCATCGCACCACCGCTGCTGATCGCCGCGCCGGAGACGCCGCCCGACATCGTCGCGATGGAGCGCGCGATCCTGACGGACGGCGGGTTCCTCGAGGCCGTCCTGTTCCGGAGCATCGGCTTCGCCTTCATCCTGCCGTCCTTCCTCGTGATCCAGGGCATCTCGGCGCTCGGCTGGTTCTGCCTCGGGCTGGCGGCGGTGAAATCCGGCATGATCGACGATGCCGGCCACCCGCTCTGGCGGCGCGCGCGGCGCTGGTGCCTGGGGCCGGGCGTGGTGCTGGGGCTCGCCGGGGCCGCAATCTGGCAGTGGGGACCGCCGATGCCCGGTGTCGTCCTGACCGTCGCCTCGGCGCCGGTCGCCACCCTTGGCTATCTCGGTCTGATCGCCGCACTCTCGCGCCCGCCGGGGCCGGTCATGGCAAAGGTACTGTCCGCGGGCGGGTCGAGCCTGAGCATCTACCTCGGCCAGTCGATCATCCTGTCGACGATCTTCTCGGGCTACGGGTTGGGGCTGTGGAGCGCGGTGGATCGGCTCACCGCCATAGCCGTCGCGCTTGCGGTGA
>CAYTBD010000490.1:0-2017 GCA_964435755.1 uncultured Rhodobacterales bacterium | reverse complement strand
AGATCCTCCAGATCGTGCTCTCCACCCAGCACGCCCACGAACACCAGACCTCCGACGACATCCGCGCCATCGTGGAGCCCTACATCCGCGAGGTCGTGCCGGGCGAGTGGTTCACCGACAACACCGAATGGTGGGTGAACCCGACCGGCACCTTCGTGATCGGCGGACCCGACGGTGACGCCGGGCTGACCGGCCGCAAGATCATCGTCGACACCTACGGCGGCGCCGCGCCCCATGGCGGCGGGGCGTTCTCGGGCAAGGACCCCACGAAGGTCGACCGCTCGGCGGCCTATGCCGCGCGCTATCTCGCCAAGAACGTCGTCGCCGCGGGCCTGGCGGAACGCTGCCTGATCCAGCTGTCCTACGCGATCGGCGTGGCGCAGCCCCTCTCGATCTACGTCGACACCTTCGGCACCAGCGAAGTCGAGCCCGCCGCGATCGAGGCGGTGATCCCGAAGGTCATGGACCTTACCCCGCGCGGCATCCGCACGCATCTGTCGCTCAACCGCCCGATCTACGCGCGCACGGCGGCCTACGGCCATTTCGGGCGGGCGCCCGAGGCCGACGGCGGGTTCTCGTGGGAGCGCGCCGATCTCGCCGACGATCTGGCGCGCGAAATCTGAGCGCGGCCGAAGCGTCCGTCGCGGGTCGCCGCGTCAGCGTTGATGGGAGGCCTCCACCAGCCTGTCCATCGCGTCGAGCGCGTCGGCGAATCCCTGTGCGACGGCATCCGCGCCGACGATGTCGCGGGCCCTTGCGATGCGGTCCGCGTCGCTGCCGCAGATGACGACGGGGACGTGCGGCACGGCGATCCTCAACGCGACCACGAGGCGGGAGAGCGCCATCAGCGTGCGGTCGCTTCCGACCGAGAGGCCGACGACTTCGGGCCGACCCGAAGCGATGCGGTCCACGATCTCGTCGTGAAGCTCGCCGACCACGAGATCGACATGCCAGCCGATCGCCCGCGCCCGTTCGGCGGCCATCGTGACGCCGAGCAGATGCTCGTCGCCCGGCGGGGTCGCGAAGACAGCCGATCGCGCGTCGGCCGCGACGCTCGGGCGCGGCGCGAGCTTGCGGAGCACGAAGAAGAGGCGGCTCGTCGCGAGCGTGACCTCGGCGAAGGACAGTTCGTCCTCCTCCCACAGTTCCCCGAGCCGACGCGCCGCCGGCGCGAGGCGGATCTCGCAAAGACGGTCGAAATCCAGCCCGTCGCGCATCGCCTGGCGTCCGAGGCCCAGCGCCCTCGTCTGGTCGGAGGCGAGAAGCGCGGTGCAGAAGGCGTCGATCTGGGATCCCGGCTGGTGCGGGCTCTCCGCCGCGCCGCCTCCGCCGCGCCGGGCGAGGCGGGCCACCACCTCCTCGGCCAGCGACCGGACGGCGTCGTCCCGCGGATCCTCCGAACGGGTGTCTTCCACAACGGGCGCGTTCGTCTGGTTTGCTGCGCTTTCGGCCACGAAAGTTCGTCCCCCCGCATCGCCGGCGCGGGATAATCTCTTCCCGTTTCGCCGGTCGTCTCCCGCCGCGTGGAAAGAGGGTAGGGCAGACTCGCCTCCCGATCAACGGATTCGGCGCCGCGTCGGGCGGCGGCCCCAGCCCTGCCCCAGCGCTGCCCGCGAGAGTCGGCCCTTGACCGCCGCCGGCCGCCGCGCCAGAAGCCCGCGCCATGGTCAGGACGAACAGCCCCTCGGGCGCCCCGTGGCGCAACTTCTACGGCCGCCGCCGCGGCAAGGGCCTGCGCGAGAGCCAGAAGACCTATCTCGACGAGGATCTCGCCGCCCTGTCGCCCGGCCCGGTGTCCTGGGAGGAGAATCCCGACCGGCTGCCGCTCGACCCCGGCGCGCGGTTTCGCGGCCGGGAGGTCTGGCTCGAGATCGGATTCGGCGGCGGCGAGCACATGGTGCATCAGGCGGCACTCCACCCGCAGGCGGGGATCATCGGCTGCGAGCCTTTCATCAACGGCGTCGCGATGCTTCTGCGCAAGATCCGCGACGCGGGCGTGGAAAACGTGGCGGTCCAT
>CAYTBD010000489.1:0-2030 GCA_964435755.1 uncultured Rhodobacterales bacterium | reverse complement strand
TTCTGCGCAGCCGGTCGCTGACCCTCCTCCTCGAAGTGGTCCGCGACACGCTCCGCACGACCGGAATGACGTTCCTCATCCTGATCGGCGCCGGGATCTTCTCGCCCTTCGTGGCGCTGTCGGGGCTTCCGGGCCTAATCGCCGGGACGTTCACGGACGCCGGCCTGGGCCCTTATGGCACGCTGTTCGTGATCCTCGCGCTCTATGTCGTGCTGGGCATGGTGATCGAGGGTCTGTCTCTCATGGTGATCACCCTGCCGATCGTGTTTCCCGTCGTCGTCGGGTTCGGCTTCGATCCGATCTGGTTCGGCGTCATCATGGTGATCGTGCTCGAGATGGGGCTGATCAGTCCGCCCGTCGGGGTGAACTGCTTCGTCGTCTCCACCATCGCCCGCGACGTGAAGCTCCAGACCGTCTTCGCGGGGGTTCTTCCGTTCTGGGGCGCGATGCTGATCGCGACGCTGCTGCTGGTCGCCTTTCCGCAGATCGCCCTTCTGATACCGGAGTCGATGTTCGCCCGGTGATGCGGATCCGGCAGCACCGACCGGATGCATCCGATCGCTCCCCGATCCGGATGCTGGACGAGGACGACGCGCGCGAAGCGCCGCGGTCTCTTGCAACGCTCAGGCTGTGGTCGACGCCGCGACGCCTTCCGTCGTCACGTCCTGACGGCGACGCGCCTTCAAGGCCGACTCGCGAACGATTTCGGCCACACGCCCGAGTTCGGGAGCCAGAGGACTGGACGTCCGCCAGATCATGCCGATCGTGCGCGACGGCTGAGGATCTGGGAAGCGGCCGAGCGAAACCGAAGCGGATCGCGTCTCCACCGGGACGGCCATCTCGGGAATGAGCGTCACGCCGATGCCCGCCCCGACCATCTGGACGAGCGTCGAGAGGGAACTGCCGTCAAGCAGTTCGCGGGGGCGGCTCGTGGTCATCTTGCAGAACGACAGCGCCTGGTCGCGGAAGCAGTGACCTTCCTCGAGCAGGAGGAGACGCATCTCCCGCAGCGTCTCCGCGTTCGGCACGGGCTTGCCGGCGTCGTCGCCGGGACGAACGAGGACGAAGCTTTCAGAAAAGAGCGCGACCTCGGTGAAGGCGGGCTCGGAGACCGGAAGGGCGACGATCGCGGTGTCGAGGCGTCCCTCGCCGAGCTCGTCGATGAGCCGGGGGGTCACCGTCTCTCGCAGGCGGATATCGAGACCTGCGTGGAGATGCATCAGGTCGCCGATGATCGCCGGCAGGAGATAGGGCGCGACAGTCGGGATGACACCGATGCGCAGGCGACCCGCGAGCCGGTCCTGCGACGTGCGCGCAAGGTCGGAGAGTTCGTCGACCGCCCTCAGGATATCCCTGGCGCGGGAGGCGAACTCCTCCCCGAGGCCGGTCAGTCGGACGCGCCGGGCGCCGCGCTCGAAGAGGGGGGCACCCAGCGACTCCTCGAGTTCCCGGATCTGCATCGAAAGGGCGGGCTGGGAAATCGCACAGGTCTCGGCGGCGCGCCCGAAATGCCCGTGGCGCGCGAGGGCGTCGAAGTAGCGAAGCTGTTTGAGCGTCATGTTTGCCATCAGATAATCTTATGGCGTCAATCAGGAGATTCAACTTAATCTAATCGACAGTCTTTGTTAGAACAGTTCCAGAAAATCCGGAGAGCCCCCTATGCACGACTCGCCGCGCCACGCGGTTCACCACTGGCCACCGGCAAATGGACAGGCGCCCGGCAGACCGTGCGCGTGACATTCTTCAAGGCCGGTCCGCCCCGGGCCGATAGAGTGACGCTCGTCGGGGAAACCGGTTCAACGCCCAAAGCAGACAACGGAGAGTAACATGGATGGAAACGACGCCGCCGCTGGCAAGTGCCCGGTGATGCACACCTCGTTCGGCAGCCGCTCGAATCGGGATTGGTGGCCGAACCAGCTCAACATCAGGATCCTTCACCAGAATCCGCCCATCGGGAACCCGATGAGCAAGGGGTTCGACTACCGTGACGAATTCCAGAGGCTCGACCTGCGCGAGATCAAGAAGGATCT
>CAYTBD010000488.1:0-2043 GCA_964435755.1 uncultured Rhodobacterales bacterium | reverse complement strand
GAACGAGGAGCAACTCGAAGGGCTCGAAGACGTCGATCAGGGCTGGTGGCAGTGACGCCCTCCGCCCCGATCCCCGGAGAGGCCCCCGCGTGGCGGGGGCCTTTTCGTCTCAGCCGCCCTTGACCTCGACCTTGCCCACGAGCGAGGCGCCCTTGGTGGAGGTGAGCGCCCCGGTGCTCAGGTCGGCTTCGACCCGCGCGGTTTCCTGAAGCGACAGGTCCTTGCAGGCGACGCGGCCCTTCACCGTGCCGCCGATCGTCACGATGTCGGCCGAAAGCGTGCCCGAGACCTGGCCGCTGGGCCGGATGTCGATCGACTTCGCCGTCACGTCGCCGGTGACCCGGCCATTGATCGTCAGGCTCGACTCCTTGGCGATGAGATCGCCCTCGATGGTCAGATCGTCCGAGATGATCGCGTCGTTCACTGTCCGCCCCCCGCTGTCGTTTCCGCGTCCATATGCCGACCGGCGGAGGAATGCGACAGAATACGGCGCGCATGGGCAAATCCTTGCCGAAGGGGCGGCCGGGTATGGACAGCCCCCGGACGGCAAGGGCCCGGCCGGAACCGGGCCCCGCCGGGCATCAGGGCTGCGCCTCGCTGCTGGGCACGACCTCACCGGTCGGATGCGGCGTCGACGCCGTCTCGGGCGGGAGGATCGGGTAGACGACCTCGGGCACGTCGCCGGTCAGCGATTCGAGGAAGGCGGTGATCGCCTCGATCTCGTCGTCGTTCAGATCCGCGCCGAGCTGCGAAGTGGCCATGATGGCGACGGCCGTCTTGAGATCCCAGACCGCGCCGGAATGGAAGTAGGGTGCCGTCACGGCGATGTTCCGCAGCGGCGCGGCGCGGAAGACGTACTGGTCGATCGCCGTTTCCGTGACCGCGTAGCGGCCCATGTCGTCGGGCGGAAGCACCTCCGCACCGGGCTTCTCGATGAGGCCGAACGGGTAGTAGCCGTTGCCCCCGAGGTTCACGCCGCCGTGGCAGGAAGCGCATCCGGCGTCGACGAAGAGCTCGAGGCCCAGCTTCTCCTGATCGTCGAGCGCGCCATCGTCCCCGTTGAGGAAGGCGTCGAAGGGCGCCGGCGTGATCAGCGTGGCCTCGAAGGCCTCGATCGCCTTGGCGAAGTTGTCGAAGGTGACGGGATCCTCCTCGCCGGGGAAGGCGGCCTCGAACCACTCGACATACTGCGGCATGGACTTCAGCGTCACGACCACGTTCTCGGGCGTGTTCGCCATCTCGACGCCGGCCTGCACCGGACCCTTCGCCTGCTCGGCGAGGTCGGGCGCGCGGCCGTCCCAGAACTGGGCCTCGTTGAAGATCGCGTTGAGCACCGTGGGAGAGTTGCGCGGACCCTTCTGCCAGCCGTGCCCGATGGACACCGGCATGTTGTCGTCGCCGCCCGTGGCGAGGTTGTGGCAGGAGTTGCAGGAGAAGACGCCCGAGGCCGACATGCGCGGATCGAAGAAGAGCGCCTTTCCGAGATCGATCTTCTCGGGCGTGACGATGTTGTCGTTGAGGGCCGGGATCGTCGAGGGCACCGGCACGAAGAAGTCGCTGGCGAGTTCCCTCAGGTCCTGGGCCGTGGCGGCCGATCCGAGGGCGAGCGCTGCGGCTGTGCCGAGGGCGAGAGGTATCTTCATGGACATTCGTGGCTCCGTTTGGCTGCGCGTTCCGTCACGCCTTCCCACGCAGGGCGCGACCGCGCCTTGATGAAGATCAAGTATGCGCCACGGCCTGCCCGACGCTGCGCGGAGTCTCCCGAAGTCCCGGCTGGATCGGCACCGGGCGGAAGCTTCGGCGCCCTCAGAACCCCTCGACCGCGCCGCCGCCCTGCTGCCAGGGCTTCACGAGGTTCCCGAAGCGGGTGAAGCGTCCCTCGAAGCTCAGCTCGACCGAGCCGATCGGCCCGTGCCGCTGCTTGCCGATGACGACCTCGGCCCGGCCGTGGACTTTCTCCATCGCCTCCTGCCAAGCGGCCATCTTGTCGAGTTCGTGGTCACCCGGCTTCTCCCGCTCCTTGTAGTACTCCTCGCGGAAGAC
>CAYTBD010000487.1:0-2049 GCA_964435755.1 uncultured Rhodobacterales bacterium | reverse complement strand
ACCAGTGCTTGGCTGCCGGAGGCGGTTCAGGGGCTGCTCGAAGCGAGCCCTGGTTCTACTACAAGCAGGGCCCGAGCACCGAGGATCCGCGGATAGTGGAGGACCTGCCCGAGCTCGACGGGCGGCAGTGGACAGAGACGCCGTGGGAACGAGGTGCTGAAGTTGAGTGCTGAGGCAGAGGCACGTCCGAAGTGCATAGGACAGATGGTTCTCTTCGAGGACGAATCGACCGGCAAGCTGGTGGCCCTGACGGTGCTGCAAGACCACCAGCTCTACTTGGAGGTCAAGGGGTTCAATGGTGCGCTGCTCCTCTCTAGGGAGCGGTGCGTCGAGCTGCTGGAGTGGATGGGCACGGGCTTGTTCAAAACAAGTGTTTTCCCGGTTCCACCGGGAGCCAAGCGCACGGTTTCATTGCGTTATTCGCAGTTGTGTCGCAAGCAGCAAGGGCTGACCGACTTCCTCTTTCCGTTGTCTACGGCCAAATATACGTCGGAACCGGTCGGAGAGGTAACCATCCGAGCGACGATCGAGAGCGCCGAAGACATCAAGAACGTTTACAGTCCCACGCACGACGTGAAGATCAAACGGCCGGACGATCGTCACGCGACGATCACGTACAAGGCGACCAAGACCGTCCCGTCAAGTGACTTCCGCCTGTTCTACGATACCGGCACAGGGCCGCTTAGCGCGAAGGTCCTCAGCTACCGTCCCGACAAGGACGAAAACGGCTTCTTCCTGCTGTTGGCCAGCCCCAAGATCAAAGCGAAGAATACGGAGCCGGTAGAGAAGACCGTGCTGTTCGTTGTCGACCGATCGGGCAGTATGAGCGGCAAGAAGATCGAGCAGGCGCGGGGCGCAGCCCGTTTCGTGCTGAACAACTTGCGGGAAGGCGACCTGTTCAACATCGTCGCCTACGACAGCCGGGTCGAGGTATTCCGTCCGGAACTCGAACGCTTCAATGACGAGAATCGCAAGGCGGCCCTCGGGTTTATCGAAGGGATTCACGCCGGGGGGGCGACGAACATCAACGAGGCGCTCAGCACGGCCCTGGCACAGCTTCAGGATTCAAAGCGGCCGAATTACGTGTTGTTTCTGACCGACGGTCTGCCCACGACGGGCGAGACGAACGAGATGAAGATCGTCGAGAACGCCGCGAAGGAGAATAAGGTCCGTGCTCGGGTCTTCTCGTTCGGCGTCGGTTACGACGTCAACAGCCGGCTTCTTGAGAAGCTGGCCCGCGAGAATTTCGGCCAGACGGACTATGTCCGCCCCGACGAGGATATCGAGGCCTCGGTCAGCCGGCTATACAACCGGATCGAGTCGCCCGTGATGACCGGCGTACAGCTTGTCTTCGAGTTCGACGAAAAGAAGACCGAGGACGGAGATCCGGTCAATCGTATGTATCCGAAGGGATCGTTCGACCTGTTCGCCGGCGAACAGCTTGTCGTCGTGGGCCGTTACCGGGCTGCGGGCGCAGCCCGCGTCGTCGTGAAGGGCTCGGTTTCCGGTAAGAAACAGAAGGTTAAGTTTCCAGCCGAGTTCGCCCGACACAGCAAGGACGAGACCCACGCCTTCATCGAAAAGCTATGGGCCATCCGTCGCGTAGGCGAAATCCTCGACGAACTGGACCTGAAAGGGAAGAACGACGAGTTGATCGAGGAACTCGTGACGCTATCGACGCGGCACGGCATCTTGACGCCCTATACGTCGTTCATGGCCGATGAGAATACCGACCTCCACGACGTGGCCGGAAACATGCGCCGGGCCGACCGTCGACTCGAAGCCCTCGCACAGACGTCGGGTCGGGGCGGGGTCATGCAACGCGCCATGCGCGGTAGCTATCAGCGTGCCAAGGTGGCCCAGGCCGACGCCGCTTTCGCACCCGCCGCCGAAGCCGCCGAAGCGCTTGGCGCGATGCCGACGCCCGGCGGACCGCCCATGCAGTCGGGCCGCGGGTTCGATGGGGGAATGTCGGCCGGCGCGGCGCCGATGGCCGACGTGGCAAAGTCCGCCGAGGAGCTCAAGGGGGCCGGCCAGGCCGTGCGCCAG
>CAYTBD010000486.1:0-2057 GCA_964435755.1 uncultured Rhodobacterales bacterium | reverse complement strand
TGGGCTTCCAGACCAAGATGAAGTACGGGGCGCAAACGCATGTATTCCGGATGATTCCGGGCCTTCATGAGGCAAGCTTCGCGCGCCTCGGCGGGATCCATCGCAACACCTTCATCAACTCGCCGCGCCTCCTCGACGAGCGGATGCGCCTGCGCTCGCGGCCGAATGTCCGTTTCGCGGGCCAGATCACCGGGGTCGAGGGCTATGTCGAATCCGCGGCGATGGGGCTTCTGGCCGGACGCCTCGCCGTGGCGGAGATGACCGGGGCCGCGCTGCCCCCGGTCCCGCCGACGACGGCGGTGGGCGCGCTCGTCACCCACATCACCGGCGGCGCCGACGCGAAGACGTTCCAGCCGATGAACGTGAACTTCGGCCTGTTCCCGCCGGTGGAGGGCCTCAAGGCCGGCCGCCGCGGCCGCAAGGACCGCTACCGCGCCTACACCGACCGCGCCAAGGCCGACTGGACCGCCTGGCTCGGTCAGGCGGCGCTGGACGCGGCCTGAGCGGACGCGTTACCCTGGCGGCATGGCAGATCATTTCCTCAAGAACGTCTACGGGCTCGACGGCGAAGACGCCGTGCGGGACTATTACGACGACTGGGCGGCGAGCTACGACGCGGAGCTTGCCCAAAACCGCTACGCCACGCCGGGCCGCTGCGCCCGGGCGCTGGCCGAGACCGGTCTCGCGAGAGACGCCGCGCTCCTCGACATGGGCTGCGGCACGGGGCTGTCCGGCGCGGCCTTCGCGGACGAAGGCTTCACCGAGATCGACGGCTGCGATCTCTCGCCGGGCATGCTGGCCGAAGCGGAGGCGCGCGGCCTCTACCGCGCGCTGCATCTGCCGGACGACCTGCCCGACACCGCCTACGACGCCGTGGCCGCCGTGGGCGTGATCGGCCCCGGCGCGGGCCCGCCGGAGCTGTTCGACACCTGCCTCGCGCATCTGAAGCCCGGCGGCCGCTTCGTCTTCTCCTTCAACGACCACGCCTTCGAGGATGCCCGCTATCCCGCGCGGCTCGAGGCCGCCCGCGCCTCCGGCGCCGTGCGGACGCTGTTCGAGGAACGCGGCGACCACCTGCCCGCCATGGGTCTCGCCTCCGTCGTCTACGTGCTCGGGAAGACGTGACGCTCCGCACGCGCTTCGCCCCGTCCCCCACCGGTCCGCTGCATCTCGGCCACGCCTTCTCGGCGCTGCTCGCCCACGACATGGCGCGCGCGGCGGGCGGCGCGTTCCTTCTGCGCATCGAGGACATCGACCGGAGCCGCGCCCGGCCCGAGTGGGAGGCGCTGATCGGAGAGGATCTCCGCTGGCTCGGCCTCTCCTGGCCCGAGCCCGTCATGCGCCAGTCCGACAGGCTGCCGGTCTACCGCGCCGCGCTCGAGGATCTCTGGGCGCGCGGCCTCGTCTTCCCCTGCACCTGCAACCGCAAGGACATTCTCGCCGCCGCCGCCGCGCCGCACGAGGGGGCGCCGCCGATGGGTCCCGACGGGATCGTCTATCCCGGAACCTGCCGGACCGCGCCGCGCGCCGGGCCTCTGCCCGGGGACGCCGTGCTGCGCCTCGACATGGAACGCGCGCTCGACGCGGCCGGCGCGGACCCCCTCGGCTTCGAGGAAACCGGCGCCGGCCCCTCGGGCCGGACCGGCGCGATCCTCTGCGACCGCGCGGCGCTTCGGCGGTCGGTCGGCGACGTCGTTCTCGCGCGCCGCGACATGGGCACCTCCTACCATCTCTCGGTGGTGCTCGACGACGCGGCGCAGGAGATCAGCCATGTCGTCCGGGGCCGCGACCTCTTCGAGGCCACGCAGATCCACGTGCTCCTCCAGCGCCTCATGGGCCTCCCCGTGCCGGTCTACCACCACCACCGCCTGATCCGCGACGCGTCGGGCAGGCGTCTCGCCAAGCGCGACGACGCGCGCGCGATCCGCACCTACCGCGACGCGGGCCTGAGCCCCTCCGACATCCGCGCAATGGTCGGCCTTTGACGCTGGCCCCGACGCGTCCGGCGCGCTGCACCCCCTCCCGGCTCGACCACGGGCCTCCATCTGTCGGGAAAT
>CAYTBD010000485.1:0-2066 GCA_964435755.1 uncultured Rhodobacterales bacterium | reverse complement strand
AAACTGTCGATATAGGCCCTCGGGTCGATGCGCTGGTTCGTGGCCGAGACGAAGACGTTGTTGACGTCGAGCAGCAGGCCGCAGCCCGTACGGCGCACGATCTCCGTCAGAAATTCGATCTCGCTCATCTCGCTCTCGGCGAAGGCGAGGTAGGTGGAGGGGTTCTCCAGAAGCATCCGGCGGCCCGTGACCTCCTGGACCTGATCGATGTGATCGGCGACCTGCGCCAGCGTACGGTCGGTGTAGGGAAGCGGCAGCAGGTCATTCAGGAATTGGTTGTCATGCGTGGACCAGGCGAGATGTTCGGAGAAGCTCGCCGGGTCGAGCCAGTGCACGAGGTGCGCGAGGCGGGCGAGGTGGTCGCGGTCGAGCGGGCCGTCTCCGCCGATGGAGAGCCCGACGCCGTGAACGGAGATCGGAAAGCGTTCGGCGAGGTGGCGCAGCTGGGCGAGCGGGCGCCCGCCGTCGCCCATGTAGTTCTCGGCGTGGATCTCGAGCCAGCGGACGGGCGCGGGATCGTCGAGGATCGCCTGGAAGTGCTGCGGCTTGTAGCCGACGCCGGGTGCGGCGGGCAGCAGGCGCGCGGCTTTCGTCTCGGGCATGGCGGCAGGCTCCGGGGCAGGACGCGCCGCCCGCGTGTCGGGCGGCGCGATGGACGGTCAGGCGCTCAGTTCGTCGAGGCGCTCGGGGGAAATGTACTGGTTGAGCACATCCTCCGTCAGGCTCGAGTCGTTCGGCAGGTCGCGGTTGATGCCGTTGAAGCCCCACTCCTCGAGCTGGGCTGCGGTCGCCGCCGTGCGGTCGCCGGGCAGCTCGATCTCGGCGCAGGTGCCTGCGTCGACGAGCGTCCATGCGTTGCCCTGATAGTCGACGGTCGAGGTGCCGGCGCAGGTCGTGCCGGGGCCCGCGGCGCAGTCGTTCTCGCCGGCGAGCGAGATGCCGTAGCACTTCTCCTTTGCCTGGGCATGGGCCGGTCCGGCCATCTGCGTGGAAAGCGCCGCGGCGAGAGCGCCGGCGACGGCAAGGGACTTGGTGGTGTTCGACATAAAGAGATCCTCCTCAGAAATCGGGTCGATCAGTCGCATCCGCGACGGTCAAAGGCGTAGAAGCATGAGGGACTGACGCGCCAGTCACAGGCCCGTGCGTCACGCTCACGTGTCGGGCTGTAACATGACGAGAAGTTTTGTTGACGAGAATGTCCCCTCGGGGACACCCGCGATTTCAATGTGTTATGTGAGGTCCGGCGCCTTCGCCTCGTCGGTGAGCATCGAGACGACCGCGTCGAGAGAAACCGTCTTTGTTTCCTTCTCGCCGAGCCGGCGCATCGAGACCGTGCGCTCGTCGACCTCGCGCTGACCGATCGCGAGGATCACCGGCACCTTGCCGACCGAGTGTTCGCGCACCTTGTAGTTGATCTTCTCGTTGCGCACGTCCGCCTCGGCCCGGAGACCCGCGGCCCGAAGCGTCTCGACCACCTCGTGCACGAACCCGTCCGCGTCGGAGACGATGGACGCGACCACCACCTGCCGGGGAGAGAGCCAGAACGGCAGCCGGCCCGCGTAGTTCTCGACGAGGATGCCGATGAAGCGTTCGAAGCTACCCAGGATGGCGCGGTGGAGCATCACCGGGCGATGCTTTTCCCCGTCGGGGCCGACGTAGCTGGCGTCGAGCCGCTCGGGCAGGTTGAAGTCCACCTGGAACGTCCCGCACTGCCATTCGCGCCCGATCGCGTCGGTCAGCTTGAAGTCGAGCTTGGGTCCGTAGAACGCGCCTTCGCCCGGGTCGATCTCGTAGTCGTTCCGGACCGTCAGGATCGCCTTCTCGAGCGCGGCCTCGGCCTTGTCCCAGATCTCGTCGGACCCCACGCGCACGTCGGGCCGGGTCGACAGCTTGATGTCGAACTTCGTGAAGCCGGTGTCGCGGTAGATCGACGACAGAAGACCGATGAACGTCGCGCATTCGTCCGCGATCTGGTCCTCGGTGCAGAAGATGTGCGCGTCGTCCTGCGTGAAGCCGCGCACGCGCATCAGCCCGTGCAGCGCGCCATGCGCCTCGTAGCGGTGGCA
>CAYTBD010000484.1:0-2067 GCA_964435755.1 uncultured Rhodobacterales bacterium | reverse complement strand
CGGCACCGCGCCGCGGCGGCCGGCGGTGCGGTGCGGCCGCCGTGGCTGATTCGAGGCCGCCGGCCGTCGTCGCGGCTGATTCGGGAGCGATGTCCGGTCCTAGCCGCCGGACGCGCAACTGACGCATTTCGGGACCGTGGGATCGAGGTCGAGCCGCTTCGGCGCGATCTCCTCGCCGCAGTCCTCGCACCAGCCGAACTCGCCCGCCTCGATCCGGTCGAGCGCGGCGCGGATGCGCTGGCGCCCGATGCCGCGGCGGCGGCTCTGGGCGGTGGCCATGGCCTGCCGCTGCAGCGCGTCCATCCGGCTCAGCCGCCCGACCGACTGCTGGTCGAGTTCCACCGTCCGGCGATCCTCGGCGCCCGCGTCCTCGCCCGCCTCGAGCGCCGCGAGGGCCGCCTCGAGCCGTCGGCGGTACTCCGCGAGGCGTGATGTGTCGGTCACGGTTTCCTCCGCGGGGTCTTTCCTGTTGGTCGGGCGATCCTATCTGATGTAGAACCCGCGGCAAGGCGAAGGAGACGTCGATGGCGAGAACGCGGAAATCCATCAGGGCGCTCGATCCGGTCTGGTCGCGCATCATGGAAGAGGCCGAGGAGGCCGTGCTGAACGAGCCTCTGCTCGGCGGGCTGATCCATTCCAACATCCTGCATTACGACACGATCGAGGGGGCGCTGGCCTATCGCTTCGCGCTCAAGCTCGCCTCGGGCGAGATGTCGGCGCAGATCCTGCGGGAGATCGCCGACGAGGCCTATGGCGCGGACCCCGCGCTGGCCGATGCGGCGCGGACCGACATCATGGCGGTCTACGAGCGCGATCCGGCCTGCCACCGGCTGATCCAGCCGATCCTCTACTTCAAGGGCTACCAGGCGATCCAGGCCTACCGCGTGGGCCACTGGCTCTGGCGGCAGGGCCGTCGGGACATGGCCTATTTCATCCAGATGCGGGTGTCGGAAGCCTTCGGCGTCGACATCCACCCGGCCGCGCGGATCGGCAAGGGGATCATGATCGACCATGCCCATTCCATCGTCATCGGCGAGACGGCGGTCGTGGGCGACAACGTGTCGATGCTGCATTCGGTGACGCTGGGCGGCACCGGCAAGGAAGAGGAAGACCGCCATCCGAAGATCGGCTGCGGCGTCCTGATCGGGGCGGGCGCGAAGGTGCTCGGCAACATCAGCGTGGGCGACTGCGCCCGGATCGCGGCGGGATCGGTGGTGCTTCAGGACGTGCCGGCGAAGAAGACGGTCGCCGGCGTGCCCGCGAAGATCGTGGGCGATGTCGAATGTCCGCAGCCGTCGGTGTCGATGGACCACATCATCCGGCGCTTTCAGGACAGCTGATCGTAGGCTTCCAGCGCCTTGACCCCGTACATGTAGGCCGGCCCGCCGCCCATCATCACGGCGACCGAGATCGTGTCGGCCACGTCGTCGCGGCTCGCGCCGGCCTTCATCGCGCCCTGGACGTGATAGCCGATGCAATCGACGCAGCGCGTGGCGATCCCGATGGCAAGCGCGATGAGTTCCTTCTCGCGGACTGTAAGCGCGCCGTCGCCCATCGTCGCGCGGTGGAGGCCGGTGAAGGCCTGGCCGGTTTCGGGGCGCTCCTTCCGGAACGTGGCGAGCGCCTCGCTCTGGTCGCGCAGGTGGGTCTTCCAGTCCATGTCGCTGTCCCTCGGTGGTTTTACGCCGCCTATACCCCGGCGGCGCCCGGCGCCTTGAGGCAGGTCAAGACCCGGCCCGATCGCAGGGAGGGGGCTGTCCGCCCCCTCTGCGCGCGGGGCGCGCATTCACCCCCGAGGATATTTGCGGCTCGATGGAGGTCCGGGGCTCAGGCGAGCATCGCGAGCGGGTTCTCGAGGTTCCCGACGATGGCCTTGAGGAGTTCCGCCCCGAGGGCGCCGTCGATCACCCGGTGGTCGACCGAGAGGGTGACGGACATGACCGTGGCCACCGAGAGCTCCCCCGCCGCGTCGACGACGGGTTTCTTCACGCCCGCGCCGATCGCGAGGATGCCGCCGTGCGGCGGGTTGATGACCGCGTCGAAGTTGTCGATGCCGAACATGCCGAG
>CAYTBD010000483.1:0-2069 GCA_964435755.1 uncultured Rhodobacterales bacterium | reverse complement strand
CACCCTTCGCCACCCGTCCGGCGAGGGGAACGCCATCGGCATTTGCGTCGAGCGCCCCGTCGGCGAGGTACTTCGCCCAGAACCAGTTCGCGTTGTCCGGGTCGTAGCCCTCCTCGCGGCGGAACATGACGGTGACGGATGCGAGGTGCTCGTCGGGGCTGGCAAGCGCCTCGTCCCCGGTGACGCCTTCCGGTCCGAAGTTCCGCTTCACCACGAGATCGCCTTCATGCCCGCCGACGGTGGCGGTGTCGTAGAAGGTCATCAGCATCATTCCGTGCGGATCGGTGCCGGGATAGGGAAAGGACGCGATGGCGTCGTCGCCCGCGAGTCCGGCGTCGACCATTTGCGTCCAGAGTTCCCCGGCATAGTCGGTGTCCGCGTCGGTTCCGAACGGCATGTCCTGCGCCCACCCGCCGGTTCCGGCTGCCAGCAGGGCGACGGCTGCGATCATTCTGCGTCTCATCGGGTCTCCTCCTTCGAGTTGAAAGGGGCAACCGTCCGGCGCGCCCGGAGTTCGATCACGGCTCATCACGAGCGGATGAACCTCCCGGCCCTCGCGCGTGAGGGACGCGCCGTCGTTCACGCAACCGGCGTCCTGCCTTCCCCGGTCTCGCGCCGCTCCTCCATCCAGAGCCGGCGCATGCTCCGCAGCAGTTCCTTCTTCGCGGCATCCACTCCGGGATCGGAATCGAGCGGCCCCGACCGGATGAACTGGCCAAGCTTCTGCGCCCGCCGCTTCGGGATGTAGCGCAGCACCTCTTCGGGCAGCCGTCCCGACGCTGCGTTCGCCGCGACCCAGGCCTCGGTCATGTCGATCTCGGTCAGGTCCGTGTCGCTGCACCATTTCGTCTCGAAGAGCCGCATGATGTAGTCGAGAACCTCCTGCCGGACGTGCCGGCGGTCCGGCTTGTAGGGCAGATGAAAGACGTCCGAGACGATCTCGTAGGACGGCCAGTAGTAGAGATGCCCCTCGCGTCCCACCTCCCGCATCGCCTCGTCGATCGCCACCCTCAGCGTCGCCTTCGACACCGAGTTGGCGCCGAGGCACCCGGCATCGCGGAACGTCGCGATCAGCGGGATGGGGGACAGCGTCACCAGCATCCTGGCGTCCGGCCGGTACGCCCGGATCAGCCGGTAGATCGCGAGGATGTTGTCGCGGTTCTCCGCCACCGAAGACACCCGGAACCGGTGCCGCTCCGGATCGTAGACGTCTTTCGGGATCGTCCGCCAGAAGACATTGCCGGTGACCTCGTCATACCAGACCTCCGACAGGCCGAATGTCAGTATGAACAGGTCCGTCTGGTCGAAGAGCCGCTTCGTCTCGAGCCGCACCTCCTCGTCGTAGCCGAAGCTTTCCGCGTCGTAGCCGTGCCAGAGTTCTTCCTCGAAGACCCGGTTCTCCCAGGCCCATTCGAACTGCTGGCGGATCACGAAGGAGTTCACCATGCCTTCGCGCATCGAGACCACATAGGCCCGGCTCGCCTCGTCGCCGGAATTGACGATCGAGAAGTTGCGCGCCGTGAACCAGTTCGAGATGTGCTCGGCGAAGCACGACCCGAAGGCGGTGATCCTCGTCTGACGGGTGATCGGCTTTTCCGGCGGCAGCCAGCCCTTCAGAAGGTAGTCCTCGATCCCGCCGGGCGCGAGAAGTTGCCCGACGCTCGGATTGAAGTTCGTCTGCTCGCCCCGGAACCACGTCCGGTAATCGGGGCTGTCCTTTCCGAAGGTCTGGAGACGCACGTGAACCGCCGATTTCTGCGGACGCGCACCGGGCCTGTCTTTCGCCACCGGACCCTCCCTCAGGCTGTCAGGCGACTGTGCCGGGGCGGCGATCAGGCGTCAATCACGGCCTAGAGGATGTGCCCAGACTTCCTCGCCTTCACGTCGAGATATTTCTCGTTCAGCGGGTTGAGCCCCACCTTGAGCGGCACCCTCTCGGCCACGGCGATGCCGTTCGCCTCCATCATCCGCACCTTCGCGGGATTGTTCGTCAGAAGCCTCACGGACGAGAACCCCATCTCGCGCAGGATCATCGCGCCGATGCGGAAATCGCGCTCGTCGCCCCAGGC
>CAYTBD010000482.1:1805-2070 GCA_964435755.1 uncultured Rhodobacterales bacterium | reverse complement strand
GCAGATCATGTTCGACCAGTTCATCTCGTCGGGCGAACGCAAATGGCTGCGGATGTCGGGCCTCGTGATGCTGCTGCCGCACGGCTTCGAAGGCCAGGGACCGGAGCATTCCTCGGCACGGCTCGAGCGCTTCCTCCAGCAGTGCGCCGAAGACAACTGGATCGTCGCAAACTGCACGACGCCCGCAAACTACTTCCACATCCTGCGGCGCCAGCTCCATCGCAGCTATCGCAAACCACTGGTCCTGATGACTCCGAAGTCGCTC